>CAKTSW010000311.1 GCA_934613165.1 uncultured Ellagibacter sp. | reverse complement strand
GTGGGCTTGTGGGCCACGGCGAAGCGCATTTTCGCCGACAAGCGCGTGTTCATGTTCATGCTCGCGTTCTTCTTCTACATCGACGGCGTGCATACCATCATCACCATGTCTACGAGCTATGGTACCGATTTGGGCATCGGCTCCACGCAGCTCGTGCTCGCGCTTTTGGTTACGCAGTTCGTGGCATTCCCCTCGGCTATTGCGTATGGCCGTCTGGCGGGCAAGTTCGGCACGAAGCGCATGCTGCTCATCGCGATTTTCGCGTACTTCTGCATCACGCTGTTCGCCGCGTTCTTCCTGCGTTCCGCCGCTGAATTTTGGGTGCTCGCGGTGTGCGTGGGGCTTTTCCAGGGCGGCATCCAGGCGCTTTCGCGCAGCGAGTTCGGCAAGCTCATCCCCAAGGAGCACGCCAACGAGTACTACGGCTTCTTCGACATCTTCGGCAAGTACGCGACCATCATGGGCACGCTTCTGGTGAGCGTTTTCACGCAGCTCACCGGGTCGAGCTCCATCGGCGTTCTTTCCGTGGCCATGCTGTTCATCGTCGGCTTCGCCCTTCTGTGGAAGATGCCCGACGCGTCGTGAGACGGGGTTTGCAGGCGCCTGCCCGGGCGGCATGAGCCGCTGACGGCGCGTGCGTTTGGTGCGGTCATCATGGAATAATGCCGCTTCGCCTTTGGGGCGCGCGGTTATGCCGAGCGATTTGGTATAGTGGCGCAAAGGTTTCCTTTTCAGAAGAAAGAACGACATGTCGCTAATCGTATGCAAATTCGGAGGGACGTCGGTCGCGTCGCCCGAGCGCATCCAGATGGTTGCGAAAAAACTGATCGCCAAGAAGAAGGCCGGCGACGACGTGGTCGCCGTCGTGTCGGCGATGGGCAAGACGACCGACGAGCTGATGGGCCTGGCGAACGCCCTTAATTCCAACCCGCCCGCGCGCGAGCTCGACCGCCTGCTCTCGACCGGCGAGCAGGTGTCGATGACGCTTCTGGCCATGGCGATCGAGGCGCTCGGCTACCGCGCCATGAGCTTCACGGGCCGCCAGGCGGGCATCCGCACCGACGGCACGCACAACAAGGCGAAGATCGTGAGCGTGCGCAGCGACCGCATCATGGACGCGGTGAACAAGGGCGTCATCCCCGTCGTCGCCGGGTTCCAGGGCATCGACGACAACGACGACATGACCACGCTCGGCCGCGGCGGTTCCGACACCACGGCGGTCGCCGTGGCGTGGGGCATCGAAGCTGACGTGTGCGAGATCTATTCCGACGTCGACGGCGTCTACACCGCCGACCCCCGCGTCTGCCCGCGCGCGAAGAAGCTCGACCAGGTTTCCTATGACGACATGCTCGAGCTTGCCGGCGCCGGCGCCGGCGTCCTGCAAATGCGCGCTGTCGAGTTCGCGCGCAAGTGGAACGTGGTCATCCATTCCCGCTCGGCGTTTTCCGAGGCCGAGGGTACGTATATCAAGGAGGCTCCCGACATGGAGGAAGCGGTAATCACCGGCATCGCGCACGACACGTCCGAAATCAAGATGACGATCCGCGGCGTGCCCGACATGTCCGGCGTGGCGGCGAAGCTGTTCAGCGCGCTCGCGAGCAACCAGGTGAGCGTCGACATGATCATCCAGAACGTGTCGGAAGACGGCATCACCGACATCAGCTTCACCTGCCCGGGCGGCGACGAGGCTCGCGCCAAGGAAACGGTCGAGCACATCATCCCGAGCATCAACGCCCGCACGTACGTGATCGACGAGGACATCGCCAAGGTGAGCCTTGTCGGCACGGGCATGAAGTCCTCGCCCGGCGTCGCCGCGAAGGCGTTCCAGACGCTCGGCGAGAACAACATCAACATCCTTGCCATCTCGACGAGCCCCATCCGCCTGTCGGTGGTGGTCGACGGCGCGCAGACGGCGCGCGCGGTCCAGTGCCTGCACACCGCGTTCGGCCTCGACTCCGACAGCGTGTTCGTCGAGACGCAGCTTTCGGCGGAGGAAATCGCCGCCAAGATGCAGAAGGGCCGCTAGGAGGTACATCATGACGTGGACGAAAGTTATGCCTGCTCATCCGGTTGTCGCTGTGGCTGGGGCCACGGGCGCGGTCGGCAACGAGTTCTTGAAGGTGCTGCACGACCTTGACTTCCCGGCTTCCGAGGTTCGCGCGCTCGCTTCCGCGCGCTCGGCCGGCAAGAAGCTCGCGTTCGAAGGGTGCGGAGAGGTGCCTGCGGGCGACCTTACCGTCGAGGAGATGACGCCCGAGTCGTTCGAAGGCGTCGACATCGCGCTGTTCTCCGCGGGCTCCGACGTGTCGAAGGCCATGCGCGAGGCGGTCGTTTCGGCGGGCGCCGTCATGATCGACAACTCGAGCGCGTTCCGCATGGACGAGGACGTGCCGCTCGTCGTTCCCGAGGTGAACCCCGGCGACGTTTCGTGGCATTCGGGCGTCATCGCGAACCCGAACTGCTCCACCATCCAGATGGTCGTGGCGCTGAAGCCGCTGTACGACCTGGCCAAGATCACGCGCGTCGTGGTGTCCACCTATCAGGCGGCGTCGGGCGCGGGCGCGCCGGCCATGGCCGAGCTCTACGACCAGACGCGTGAGTTTTTGAACGGCACCCCCGACGAAGAGCTTACGGTGAAGGCGTTCCAGCATCGCATCGCGTTCAACTGCATCCCGCATATCGACAAGTTCCTCGACGACGACTCCACCAAGGAAGAGTGGAAGATGGTCGTCGAGAC
>CAKTSW010000310.1 GCA_934613165.1 uncultured Ellagibacter sp. | reverse complement strand
GCAGGTTCAAATCCTGTCATCCCGACCATCGAATACAAAGCGGTGGTCTTCGAAAGAAGGCTGCCGCTTTTGTTTTGTATTCTCTAGATTGCTTGCGGTACGTTCCCCGTCCCTTCCGGCGGGGCGCAAAGCGCCTCGAAAGTTGGCGCTGCCCGCGATTCTCGAAGATGCGTGCGCGAAGCTTTGCGGCTTGTCGGAAGGGGTGGGGAACGGCAGTTGCTTTCCTGTGTTGATTCTATCTATCTGCGCCGTTTTTTCCCAGTTGTGGTACCCTTTCAGCCCAGTGCGAACTTTGTAAGCGCGCAACCGCGCAGCTTAGACGAAACCTCTGGAGGAACGTATGAAGATCTTTGGCATGGGCACGCCGGAACTGCTCATCATCCTTGCCGTCATTCTCCTTATCTTCGGGCCGAAGAACCTCCCGAAGCTCGGTAGCGCGCTCGGCAAAACCGTGAAGAACCTGCGCGACGGCATGGGCGCCGGCAAGAAGGACAAGAAGGAAATCGAAGAAGCCGAAGACGAAGAGGACGACGAAGAAGTCGAAGAGGAGGAAGAGGAAAAGCCCGCCAAGAAGAAGGTCAAGAAGACCGTCAAGAAGAAGAGCGAGTAACCTCTTTTCCGAAACCGAGAGTCCTGCGGCGCGCGCTTCGACGAAAAGCGCGCGCCGCATTTTCGTATGATATGGCCCCTTAAGGTTCGGGGCTTGAACGAGAGCGGAGCGGCGCGCCATTCGAAGCGGCAACTGATTCGCGAATGAAGGGAAGATTCCACATGGCAGACAGCAACTACATCCTCACGCCGGAAGGCCGTCAGAAGCTCGAAGACGAGCTGCATTACCTTGAAACCGAGAAGCGCGCCGAGGTCGGCGAGCGCATCCGCATCGCGCGCGAGTTCGGCGACATCTCCGAGAACTCCGAGTACGACGACGCGAAGAACGAGCAGGGCATGATGGAAGCCCGCATCGCCGAAATCGGCCGCATCCTTTCCGAGGCCACCGTCGTCGAAACCTCGAAGCGCTCTTCCAAGGTGACCATCGGCTCCACCGTCACCGTCGACATGGGCGGCCGCGAGCGCGTCTTCACCATCGTGGGCGGCGCTGAGGCCGACGTTGCCTCCGGCAAGATCTCCAACGAGTCCCCCGTGGGCGCGGCGCTCCTCGGCAACAAGAAGGGCGACGAGATCGAGACCACCGGCCCGACCGGCCGCGTCATCAAGATGAAGATCATCAACATCGAGCACTAAGGTTTCGGCCGCCTGACGGCGGCCGAAACCGTCGACGCTGCGCGGGGTTTTGGCGGCGCAGCTGTCGCTCCAAAGATTCCTCGCGCACCGAAGTGCGCGTCGGAATCTTTTCACGCCATCTGCACTCGCCAGAACCCCGCTCGCTGACTCTTCGGCGATACGCGAGTTTCCTTCCAAAGCGGCGAAAAGGACAGATATGGCTGAAGAAACCACCAACCCAGTTATCGAAGACGACCCGATCGAGGTGCGCAAGGCGAAGCGCGCCGCGCTTATCGAGGCGGGCGAGAACCCGTACGGCCACGCGTTCCACTACTCGCATCACCTGGCCGACCTCGACGAGAAGTACGCCGAACTCGAAGACGGCGCCTCCACTGAAGACGAGGTCGACGTTGCCGGCCGCATCATGGCCAAGCGTCTGCAGGGCAAGATCATGTTCCTCGAGCTGCGCGACGCCACGGGCGACATCCAGCTGTTCTGCCGCATCAACGCGCTCGGCGAGGACGTGTTCGCCAAGATGAAGGAACTCGACGTGGGCGACTGGATCGGCGTCCACGGCACGATGATGCGCACCAAGCGCGGCCAGCTCTCCGTCGCCGTCACCGGCTTCGAGCTTTTGTCGAAGTCGCTGCGCCCGCTGCCCGAGAAGTTCCACGGCCTGGCCGACAAGGAAACGCGCTACCGCCAGCGCTACGTCGACCTCGTCATGAACCCCGAGGTGAAGCAGGTCTTCGAGAAGCGCTTCAAGATCGTCGCCGCCATCCGCCGTTACATGGAGCAGCAGGGCTTCTTCGAGGTTGAAACGCCGTTTCTGCATCCCATCCTGGGCGGTGCGAACGCGAAGCCGTTCGTCACGCACTTCAATGCGCTCGACCGCGACTACTTCCTGCGCATCGCTACCGAGCTGCCGCTGAAGCGCCTGCTCGTCGGCGGGTTCGAGAAGGTGTTCGAGATCGGCCGCCAGTTTCGCAACGAGGGCATGGACCCGTACCACAACCCCGAGTTCACCACGATGGAGGCCTACCAGGCGTTTTCCGACCTTGACGGCATGATGGACCTCACGCAAGGGTTCATCCAAGCTGCGGCGATGGAGGCGTGCGGTACGCTTCAGGTCACCTACCAGGGTACCGACATCGACCTGTCGGGCGAATGGCGCCGCGCTACCATGATGGAGCTCGCGAGCGAGTACGCCGGCGAGGAGGTTTCCTTCGATCGCACGCGCGAGGAACTCGTCTCCATCTTGGAGAAGAACGGCGGGCATGCGGAAGACGCCTGGGGCAAGGGCAAGCTTATCAGCGAGATTTTCGAGGCCGTGGCCGAGGAGAAGCTCGTGCAGCCCACCTTCGTGTGCGACCACCCGCTCGAGATTTCCCCGCTCGCGAAGAAGAAGGCCGACAACCCCGAGCTCACCGAGCGCTTCGAGCTCTTCATCTGCGGGCACGAGTACGCCAACGCCTTCAGCGAGCTGAACGACCCGGTCGACCAGGCCGAACGCTTCCGCGC
>CAKTSW010000309.1 GCA_934613165.1 uncultured Ellagibacter sp. | reverse complement strand
CGGGCCTTCCAGACGGAACCCCATGCGGTCGCTTTTCGAGGTGGTGGTGTAGGTCTCGCCGTAGAACGTGGCGACACCGTCTTCGGTGAACATGTCCTCTTGCGGGCCGGGAATGACGCGCAGCACGGTCTCGTCCTCGGTAAAGCCGTAGTAGTCGTCGGGCGGGACGGCGTGCGACCCGAGGTTGGCGATGAAGTCGACGGTCGGCGTGCGAAACGGCAGGTAGTCGCCCGAGGAAAGCGCACGTCCGTGCCAGCCGCCGATGCCGCATTTCAGGTTGGTCGACGTGCTCCCCATGACCCGGGGAACATCGATCGACCCGCCGGCGATGGCGAGGTAGCCGTACACCCCGGTCTTCGGCGCGCCGAAGGCGAGCACCGACCCGCGGCGCACCATGAGCGCGCGGTACATCGGGGCGGGCTTGCCGTCGATCGTGGGCGAGAAGTCGCCGCCCGTGATCGACACGAAGGTGTTGGTGGTGAAGCGGATGGTGGGCCCTGCCAGGCAGAACTCGAGCACGGGGGCGTTCTCGTCGTTGTCGAGGAGAAGGTTTGCCGTGCGCGCGGCCCGCTTGTCCATGACGCCCGACGGCGAGAAGCCGCTTCCGAGGTAGCCGCGTCGCCCGAGGTCCTGCACGGTGGTGCAGATGCCCGGCTTGTTGACGGTTGCGCCCATGGCTATTCCTCCTTCCCGTGTTCGGTTTCGACTACGTAGGTTCCCGTGTCGACCTGCGTTTCGATGCGGCTGTATTCCTGCGGCGTTATGGGAACGAAGCGCAGGTAGTCGCCGGCGGCGTAGAGGATGGGGCGCTCGCGGTCGGGGTCGTAGGGACGCACGGGCGTGCGGCCGATGATGCGCCAGCCGCCCGGCGAGGCGAGCGGGTAGATGCCCGTCTGCGCGCCGCCGATGCCCACGGCACCCGGCTCGATGCGCGTGCGCGGAACCGCGAGGCGCGGCGTGTGTAGGCGCTCGTCGAGCCCGCCTAAGTAGGCGAACCCGGGCAAGAAGCCGAGCATGTCGATGAGGTAGTCGCGGCCGGAATGGATGCGCACCACCTCGTCTTCGGGGATTCCCGCATGCTCGGCGACGTCGGCCAAATCGGGCCCGAAGTCGCCGCCGTAGCACACGGGAATCTTCACGATGCGGTGGACGGCGCCCTTGCTTGCCACGAGCCCGCGGAGCTTCCCGCGCACGCTGGCGCACAAGTCGTCGAAGCCGATCACGCACGGGTCGTACACGATCATGAGCGTGCAGAAGGTGGGGACGAGTTCCACGACGCCTTCGATCGGGTCGGTTTCGAGGGTTTGGGCGGCAGCGCGGATGATGCCGTTCGTCTCGACCGAGATGACGTGTGAGAATTCGAGGTTGATGGCCGAATCGCCGGCCACGGTTATGTCGAAACCTGCCATTATCCCTGCTTTTCTTCGCTTTTGTCGGGTGGAGTGGTTGTCCTGGCGCTTTGCACGGCGCCTTTACGCTACCCTGCGAGGTGAAACGAGTTGTCGCACTGGCAAGAATAGATGAGCTTTGAGGGCTTCGCCTCCGAGGCCGACGGTTTTCAAGGGATTTTAACATAGATGGAAAAGGTGCTTTTCTCGGCAGCGTTCTTTGTTGCCTACACGATACAAGCGGTTACCGGATTCGCGGGGAACATCTTCGCGATGCCCGTCGGCACGCACGTGATGGGGCTTTCGAGCTCGGTCGCGGTGCTCAACGCGATGGGGTTTTTCGCGTGCGGCCTTCTCGCGGTCATCAACTACAAGCACATCCACTGGCGCGAGCTCGCGAAGATGACGCTCGGCATGCTGCCGTTTCTTGCGCTCGGCATCTGGCTCGACACCGTGCTGCCGCTTCCGGTGCTTTTGCGCATCTACGGCGCGATCATCGTGTTCATCGGCCTGCGCAACCTGCTCTCGAGGCGCCAGCGGTTCCTGCCGAAGTGGCTGCTCGCCCTTATCGTCGCGGCGGCGGGCCTCATCCAGGGCATGTTCGTGTCGGGCGGGGCGTTTCTCGTCATCTACGCCGTGCAGAAGATCAAGGACAAGCAGCAGTTCCGCGCCACCTTGTCGGCGCTGTGGGCGATCCTCAACTTCCTGTACGCGATGCTCGCGCTCTACCAGGGGCATTTCACCTCCGAGGTCGTCATGACGGTCGGCATCTGTATCCCGCTTGCGGTGATCGCGACGTTTTTGGGACAGGTCATCCAGAAGCGCATCAGCCAGGAAAAGTTCCTCAAGCTCACCTACGTGCTGCTTCTGCTGGTCGGCGTAGTGCTTCTCGTCACGTCGTAGGGGCGCGGGTTTTCCTAGGCAATGTCTCGAGATTGACGGGGAGATCGATCTCGCGTCGCGCCTTTAGTCGTACAATAGGCGAAAAGGCACGCATTCGTGGAAGGGGTCAACATGCCTACCATTCATCTGTATCCGCGTATCTTCGCGTCGCTCGATGGGGGAGCGACTCAGGAAACCGTCGCCCGCCGCGCCGTCGCGATCGCCGAGGCGAACGAAGCCGACCTTTTGTTCGGCCATGTCGTCGATTCCGTTCCGTTCGAGGCGAACGGCGCCGACTTCGACGCTCTTTGCGAATCGCGCAAGGAGCAGATCGAGCAGGATCTGGCCGACATCTTGGAAGAGGCTCGCAACAACCCGCACATCAAGTCGGTCGAGCTGCGCGTTCGCGCCGGCCGCGTGACCGACACGCTCGCCGAGCAGCTCATCGAGCCGTTTCGCCCCGACCTCGTCATCTGCGG
>CAKTSW010000308.1 GCA_934613165.1 uncultured Ellagibacter sp. | reverse complement strand
GCACCGAGGTAACGAGACTCAACGGCGAGACGCTGCGCAAGTTGGAAGGCGATTCCGACCGCTCCCTGTTCGGCATCCTCGCGGACTGCGCTGAGAACGTGGCGTGCCATCCGGAAAGCTACGGGTACTGGGCCGACCTCGTCGGGCGCAGAATGGCGGGCATCTGGTAGTTGCCGCCCTGGCGCCCGGAAACTGTCAGGGCGGTTTGCGGGTGGCGTGAAGGCGAAGGGACGGGTATCCCCAGATGGATATCCCGTCCCGCGTCCCTTCGCCGGGGCGGTGTCAGTCCCGACTGACAGTTTTCGGACGCCCAAAAGCGCAGAAGCGCACGCCACAGGCGGAATAGGCGGGCGGCAATTATGCCAGCCCCTAAAGAGTTTCCGCAGGCCCTAAAAGGGAATACTTGCAGGCCCTAAAGAAAAGAAAGGCGGGCGAATGAGCGAAGAGGGCGTACTGGAAGGCGAGTGGCCGAGCACCGATCTCGACATAGCTGAGGGCCTCGAGGCGGACCTGGACGCCCTGGGGGACTTGGAAGACTGCTTCGGCCCCGAGTTCGATGATCTGATGCAGGAGTTTGAATCCCTGGACATGGACGGCTTTGAGCGATGGCTCAGGATTTCGGCGTTGCTCAAAGGTACCGTTTGAGGTACCGGCAAAGGTACCGTGATGTTGGTATGGGCGTTTGACCAGGTGTTTTAACACTGATTGCAAGTAGGATTCGAACCCACTATGGGTTCGAATCGGCATCGGGGTCTGTCTCAAACCTACCGAAACGCCTACCGCCATAGGATACCAGCTCATTGGAAATCATTACTTTCATAAGCTTGACCTGGGACTATGAAAGAAATGGGTCGGCATGACCTGAACCTTCGCAGGGTTCAGGTCATGCCGGTAGGGACGGCGGGCGCCGGGACGGTAGGCCCCGCGAGGTTGCGCGGCTGGGGCGCGGCGTGTATCATACGGGGTGCGGTGCCCCGGCCTATCGGGCAGCATCGTACTTGGAATTACCCGGTTAGCTTCGTACGGCGCGCCGGGTTTTTCTTTTGCCTAAATGCAGTTCACTTGTTGTTGCGGGATAGCCCGATGATTTCCACCACCACCGTGATTATGGCGCATAAGGCCAGAACAGTTTGAGCGTCCATCATGGCAACCACCTCCGTTCGATGGGATAGGCTGCCCGACAAGTGAAGCACCGCGAGGGTCATTATACGCGAAGGCCGCTCCGTAGGAGCTGCGGGGGCGTGGAAAGGCCCCGCCGAAGCGGGGGTCTTCCGTCAGTAGCAGGCGTTCGGGTCGGGGACGATGTCCGAAGGCTTGCCCCTCTCAACGCACTCCATGATGTAATCAGAGTCGACCACGCAGTACGGAGGCTCTTCGCCGAAAGCCGCCTTGTATGCCTCGACGGCCTTCTTATACTCTTCCGTTACTTGGAGCTGGGCCATGAACCTCTCCCTTCCTCATACGCGCACGCCGCCGGGGCCTTGTCAGCGGCGGTTCCGCCGTGCATGCAGCGATGCAGGGCGTACAGGTCCCCGCTCAAACCCTCGCAGTCTTCTGCAAGCTTGTCAATCAGGTTCGAGAGCGCCAGGAACGCCTGCCCCTCGACCGTGCCGCCTATCTCCTTATCCAGGGCCTCGTACAGCATCGAGGCGAGCCCGCCTGCGTTCTTGAGGTTGTATGCCAGGGTCTCTGCCTTCGTTGCGGCGTTGTGGACGTCGAATCTCGTCTGGTCGATCATGGTTTCTTCTCCTTTCGGGTCGCCGCCGAAGCATGCCGATTTTTGGTCACAATATGGTCACAACGCACCATGTCGCTATGTATCGCACTTGTATATCAACGCAGGTGGAACGAACGTTGCGATACATAGAAATATGCTGTTTGACCTGGTGGTATGCCCTCATAATCCTTTGGTTCTCGGTTCGAATCCGGGTGGGCCCACCAAAACACCAGGCCGGAAGCTTGTCGCTTCCGGCCTTTTTCTTTGTTTCTATTCTCTCGCCCAAGGGGCTTTGCCTGCTTCGCTTTCCGCGCCGAAAAGCTCGACGCATTCCTCGCTCACGAGGAATCGCGCCGCCTTGGGAAGGACGCGCGCCGAAAGAGGCGTCGTTGCGCCGGTAACCTCGCCGTCGAACTGGATCTCCGTCGGCGGGTCGGCCAGGATGGAAACGCTTCTCGCCTGGAACGTCTCGATCGTGTCGGGACTGTCCTTGAAGTTATCGTGGTCGATGGCGCGCGCGAGAAGCGCGGGGATGAGCCCGAAGGCGTTCGCGGCCTTCAGCACCACGACGTCGAGCAGCCCGTCGCGCGGGTTGTTCTTGTTCGTGACCGAGATGTCGAACTGGATCTTCGAGAAGTTAACGAGAAGCACGCCGAGGCCCTCGCTTTGAACGGTCTTGCCGTCGAGCTCGAGGGCGATCTTCGACACGGGCGGCAAGGGGTTCGAGATGGCCGCGGAGAAGTAGGCCATCGGGCCGAGGAGCCGTTTGGAGGGCTGGGCGCCTTCCATGATCGCCGCGTCGTAGCCCGCGCCCGCCATGATGCCGAACCCGTGCGTTTCCCGTTCGCCCTCTTTTCCGGCGAACTCGATTTCCGCCAGGTCGAAGTCGAGCGTGATGCCCGCCCGCAAAAGCTTGGCGAGTGCGTGGGGCTCGTTGGGGGAGGCGAGGTTCAGCGTGAGCAGGTTCGCGGTTCCCGCGGGGAAGGGAAGGATCGGGATGCCCGTGCCGGCAAGGCAGTGGCTTGCCGCCGTGACCGTGCCGTCTC
>CAKTSW010000307.1 GCA_934613165.1 uncultured Ellagibacter sp. | reverse complement strand
GCGCGGCACCTCCCGTGACCTTTGTATCTGCAACCTCGCGTTATTCCCGAGAGCCGATTTTCCGCCTAGGTTATTGCCGCGCCCGTTTCGCCCTTTCCTCTGCGCGCTCTTACGTTCAGGGTGCTTGTGAAGTATCATGAAAAAGGTGCTCTCATCGTTGCACCGACCAATTGCAACTCGTTCGATCGGAGCAGCGCGAAGTGACGGCAGAAGAAACAGGCGTGTACGCAACCGACGACGGCCATCGCGCCGTCCCCGCGAACGAAAAGCCCCGCGCCCCGCGCTCGGCGTCCGGGCAAGGTCGGGACACGGCAGCGCTCGCCGACACGCTCGACATGGTGCAGACGCAGCTGCGTATCGTGAACGCCCTGTCCCGCAACTTCCTGAACGTGTTCCTCATCGGGCTTAAAAACGGGACGATCCAGACGATCAAGCTCAACGGCTACGTTCCCGCCGGCTTGCGCGATGCGGCGAAAAACGAGCGGCGGTGCTATCAAAGCGTCATCGCTCGCTACGCCGAGGAGCGCGTGCACCCCGACGACGTCGACGCGTTTTTGCGGGCGCTCGACGTGGCGACCGTCCGCGACGCGCTTCAGGCGCAAGACGAGTACACCGGCCACTACCGCATCCTCGACGACGGCGGCGAGATCCACTACTTCGAGTACCGCTACATCCTCATGGATGCGGTCGATGACGGGGATCCGGACGAAGTGGTCGCCGGTTTCCGCAACATCGACGCCATCATCGAGGAGGAGGCGAAGAACCGCGAGGTCTTGGCTTCCGCGCTTGCGGCGGCCGAGCACTCCAACCGCGCGAAGACCAACTTCTTGAACAACATGAGCCACGACATCCGCACACCCATGAACGCGATCATCGGGTTCACCTCGCTTGCGGCGGCGCACATCGACAATAAAGAGCAGGTCACCAATTACCTCGCCAAGATACAGACGTCCTCGCAGCATCTGCTTTCGCTCATCAACGACGTGCTCGACATGAGCCGCATCGAAAGCGGCAAGATGTTCATCGAGGAAGCCGATGCGAACCTCGCGAGCATCATGCACGACCTGAAGATAATCGTGCAGTCCGACGTGGCGGCCAAACGCCTCGACTTCTTCATCGACACCGTCGACATCACCGACGAGGAAGTCGTGTGCGACAAGCTGCGGCTGAACCAGGTGCTTCTGAACCTGCTTTCCAACGCGGTGAAGTTCACCGAGCCGGGTGGGTTCGTGAGCGTGCGCATCGCGCAGAAGGCGGGCGCGCCGGCGGGTTTCGCCGACTACGAGTTCCGCGTGAAGGACTCGGGCATCGGCATGTCGCCCGATTTCGTCGAGCATGTGTTCGAGGCGTTCGAGCGCGAGCGTTCTTCCACAGTGAGCGGCATCCAGGGCACGGGCCTCGGCATGGCCATCACCAAGAACATCGTCGATATGATGGGCGGCACCATCAAGGTGGAAAGCGAGTTGGGGAAGGGCACCGAGTTCATCGTGTCGCTTAGGTTCCGAACGGCCGAGAACCCGGTGAGGCACGTGCCCGCGCCCGAGCTTTCGGGGCTGCGCGCACTTGTGGCCGACGACGATCTGCACACCTGCACGAGCGTCGCCAAGATGCTCACGCAGATCGGCATGCGCGCCGACTGGACGATGTACGGCAGCGAGGCGGTGCATCGTGCTCAGTTTGCGATCGAGCAGGGCGACGAGTACTACGCCTACATCATCGATTGGCTCATGCCCGACATGAACGGCGTCGAATGCGTGAGGCGCATCCGCTCGGTGGTGGGCGACTCGAAACCGATCATCATCTTGACGGCATACGACTGGTCGAGCATCGAGGAGGAGGCGCGCGAAGCGGGCGTGACCGCGTTCTGCTCGAAGCCCTTGTTCTTAAGCGAGCTCCAGGCTCTTCTGGAAGAGCCGTTCGTCCACATCGAGAAGGAGGAAACCGACGAGTCCGCAGTCGACCGCTTCACGGGGCATTGCATCCTTCTTGCGGAGGACAACCAGCTCAACCAGGAAATCGCCGTCGAGATTCTCGCCCCGACCGGGCTTGCCGTAGACGTCGCGCAAAACGGGCGCGAGGCGGTGCGCATGGTGGAAAACGCTCCTGCGGGGACGTACGACCTCGTGCTCATGGACGTGCAGATGCCGATCATGGACGGCTACGAGGCCACGCGCTGCATCCGCCTCATCCCCGACAAGCGCAAAAGCGCGTTGCCCATTTACGCAGTGACGGCGAATACGTTCGAGGAGGACAAAAGCCGCGCGGCCGAGGCGGGCATGAATGGGCACATTTCCAAGCCGATCGACATCGCGCAGCTGGTGAAGACGCTCGAGGCGGTGCTTTCGGGGGAGGCATAGGCGCTGGGGCTGCGCAAGGCCGCGATTTGGGTGCCTGCGCACTCGGCGCCGCGCCGCTCCATTTCGCTACTCGGCTGCGAGATGGGGGTTTGCGCGTTTTCGGCTGCTTTGCCCCACGTAACGAGCGAACTTGCTTCGCGGGAAAGAGCTGCGAACGCGGTTTTCGTCGTCGGCGTACTTCCGTCAATCGTCGAGCGAATGCTCCCATGCAAACTCACGGCTGCTTGTTCTTCGGGGGTGGGACGCGTCGGGCAGAAGAAGCTCGTGCGAGGGGGGATGCGGGCTTCTCTACGGGGCCTTGCGAGGCGTTTTGCGATTATCGTAACAAAAAATAATTCAAGTGCGAGGGCATAGAAGGATTTCCCGCGAACAGAAAGACTATCGAACTATAAAACGCCTGGTCACGAATCTATTGGTT
>CAKTSW010000306.1 GCA_934613165.1 uncultured Ellagibacter sp. | reverse complement strand
CGGCGCTCTGCCTTTCTCGTGGTGAAGGCACCTCGATTTCCCCACGGGAAGGGTCGGTTGCGGTATACTTGCCCGCACATGCGAAGACGAAGACAGCGTGCGAACGCAGCGCCGCTTCCAGAGAAGGGGCTCATCGGCTGTGAGGCTCCTAAGCGGCTGGTCGCACGATTCCCTTCCGAGCAGCGCGCTTGAAAACGGACGCGACGCCCTCACCGGGTGGCGCGAGACGGGTACGAAGTAGGGCGCGACGGGTGCTCCCGTCACAGGGCGTACGAGCGGGCGGCGAAGCCGGCTTGCGCATCGAAGCCGCAGGGCATAAGCCCCAGGCGAAGGCGCAGGCGGGGAAGCTGCCAACCAGGGTGGTACCGCGAGGGCTTGCCTCTCGTCCTTGGAAACAGGGAACCGATCGAAAGATCAGTTCCGCCAGGGCGAGAGACAAGCCCTTTTTTATTGGATAGCCTGGCGGCATGTACCTGCGACCAGGCGAAACGGAAGGTGAAGGTGAGTATGGCGATCACAGACGAGCTCGCGGCATTGCGCGAGCAGACGCTTGTGCGCATCGCGGGCGCCGATACGTCGGCCGCGCTCGAGGACGTGCGCGTGGCGGTGCTCGGCAAGGCGGGAACCCTGACGGGGTATCTGCGCGGCATGGGCAAAATCGCGAAGGAAGAGCGCGCCGCTGTCGGCAAGACGGTCAACGAGGTGCGCGGCGTCGTGGAGGAAGCGCTCGAGGCGCGCAAGAAGAAGCTCGCCGCGAAGGAGCTCGAAGCCGCGATCGACGCGGCGGCCGTCGACGTGACGTTGCCCGGGCGCGCACAGCAGATGGGCACGCGCCATCTCATCAACGCCATCACCGACGAGGTCGCGGAAATCTTTTTGGGCCTCGGCTACACAGTGGTCCACGGCCCCGAGGTCGAAACCGACTACTACAACTTCGAGGCGCTGAACGCCCCGAAGGATCATCCGAGCCGCTCCATGCAGGACACCTTCTACGTGCGCGACCTCTCGGGCGAGGGCGAGCGCGTGCGCGGCGAGTCCGACGTGCTTCTGCGCACCCAGACCTCCGGCGTGCAGGTGCACGTGATGGAGGACCAAAAGCCGCCCATCTACATCATCGCGCCGGGCAAGGTGTACCGCCGCGACGTGGCCGACCCGAGCCACCTGCCGCAGTTCACCCAGATCGAGGGCCTCGTCGTCGACAAGGGCATCACCTTCGGCGACCTCAAGGGCACGCTCGACTACTTCTGCAAGCAGATGTTCGGCCCCGACCGCAAGACGCGCTTCCGCGCGCACTACTTCCCGTTCACCGAGCCTTCCGCCGAAGCCGACGTGTCGTGCGGCGTGTGCGGCGGCACCGGCCACACACACGACGGCGAGCGTTGCCGCATGTGCAAGGGAACGGGCTGGCTGGAAATCCTCGGCTGCGGCATGGTCGACCCGAATGTGCTCACCATGTCGGGCATCGACCCGGAGGAATACTCCGGCTTCGCGTTCGGCGTGGGCGTCGAGCGCGTCGCGTGCCTGAAGTACAATGTGCCCGACCTGCGCATGCTCCTCGAAGGCGACATGCGCTTCCTGCGCCAGTTCTAAGCAGGTGGAAAGGTAAACTCACAGCTCGAGCTCGGCGGGCGTGCGCCACGCGCAGTTCCGCACGAGCCGAACAGCCCAGTGGGCTGTTCGTGCGAGCTCAGGACTGTTCGAGCATGGCGTATGCCCGCCGAGCTCGAACCGCGGAAGCGAACATTCAAGAAAGAGAAAAACATGAAGGTATCTCTGAAATGGCTGAGCGAATACGTGAAGGTTCCTACCGACACGAAGGCGCTCTGCGATAAGCTGGATCTGACCGGCACCGGCGTCGAGGGCGTGGAAACGCTCGGCGCCGCGTTCGACGGCGTGGTCGTGGGCTACGTCGAGACGTGCGAGCCGCACCCCGACAGCGACCACATGCACGTCGTCACGGTGAACGTCGGGGCGGGCGAACCCGTGCAGATCGTGTGCGGCGCCCCGAACATCAAGGCGGGCATCAAGCTTCCCGTCGCCACGATCGGCGCGGTCCTGCCCGGCGATTTCAAGATCAAGAAGTCGAAGCTGCGCGGCGTCACGAGCTGCGGCATGTGCTGCTCGCAGCGCGAGCTGGGGCTCGGCCAGGACCACGACGGCATCTGGATTCTCCCCGACGACGCGAAGGTGGGCCAGCCCATCGCCGAGTACCTGAACATGACCGACACGGTGCTCGACCTGGAAATCACGCCGAACCGCCCCGACAGCCTCTCCATCGCGGGCCTTGCGCGCGAGATGGGCGCGATGTATCGCGAGGACTGGCACGACCCGCTGCCTGAAATGGCCGCGAAGCTTGCGCTCGTCGAAGACGGCCAGGACGACGTCGACGTCACCATCGAGGACAGCGTCCGCTGCCCGCGCTATTCCGCCCGCGTCATCCGCGGCGTGAAGGTGGGGCCCTCGCCCGACTGGATGGTGGAACGCCTCGCCGCGATCGGCCAGCGCTCCATCAACAACATCGTCGACGTGACGAACTACATCCTGTTCCTGTTCGGCCAGCCGCTCCATGCGTTCGACCTGAACAAGCTGAAGGGCGAAGACGGCCGCGCCCATGTGGTCATCCGCGAGGCCGAAGACGGCCGCGCGTTCACCACGCTCGACAACGTCGAGCGCACGCTTACCCCCGACATGACCGTCATCGCCACGCCCGAGCGCGGCCCGGTGGCGCTCGCCGGCGTGATGGGCGGCCTCGACTCCGAGGTCACCGACGACACGACCGACATC
>CAKTSW010000305.1 GCA_934613165.1 uncultured Ellagibacter sp. | reverse complement strand
TAAGACCATATAAGGAATAGCCTTCTCATTCACAGATATCCGATAGAAGGAGTAGGAAATGCCTGAACCGCAGACCGCGCAGGAGCGCGTAGCCCTTAACCGCCAGCTCGCCCAGATGCTCAAGGGCGGCGTCATCATGGACGTCACCACGCCCGAGCAGGCGCACATCGCAGAGGAAGCCGGCGCCTGCGCCGTCATGGCGCTCGAGCGCATCCCCGCCGACATCCGCGCAGCCGGCGGCGTGTCGCGCATGAGCGACCCGAAGATGATCAAGGGCATCCAGGAAGCGGTGAGCATTCCCGTCATGGCGAAGTGCCGCATCGGGCATTTCGTCGAGGCGCAGGTGCTTCAGGCCATCGATATCGACTACATCGACGAATCCGAGGTGCTTTCCCCCGCAGACGACACGTACCACATCGACAAGACCCAGTTCAACGTGCCGTTCGTGTGCGGCGCGCGCGACTTGGGCGAGGCGCTTCGCCGCATCGCCGAGGGCGCCACGATGATCCGCACGAAGGGCGAACCGGGCACGGGCGACGTGGTGCAGGCCGTGCGCCACATGCGCATGATGAATTCCGAGATCCGCCGCATCCAGAACCTACGCGAAGACGAGCTCTTCGAGGCCGCCAAGCAGCTGCAGGTGCCCGTCGACCTGGTGAAATACGTGCACGAAAACGGCAAGCTGCCCGTCGTGAACTTCGCCGCCGGCGGCGTTGCCACCCCGGCCGACGCGGCTCTCATGATGCAGCTCGGCGCAGAAGGCGTGTTCGTCGGATCGGGCATCTTCAAGTCGGGCAATCCCGCCAAGCGCGCCCAGGCCATCGTGAAGGCGGTCGCGAACTTCACCGACGCGAAGCTCATCGCCGAGCTTTCGGAAGATTTGGGCGAGGCCATGGTCGGCATCAACGAGCAGGAAATCGCCCTGCTCATGGCGGAACGCGGCAAATAATGGGAAAGAAAGTCGCGGTCCTCGCCGTTCAAGGGGCGTTCATCGAGCACGAACGCGCGCTTCAAAGGCTCGGGTGCGAATGCGTCGAGCTGCGTCAAGGCCCGGATGCGGCCGCCCCGTTCGATGCGCTCGTGCTGCCAGGCGGCGAGTCGACCGTTCAGGCGAAGCTTCTGCGCGAACTCGGGATGCTCGACGAGCTGCGTCGCCGCATCGAGGGCGGCATGCCCGTCATGGGCACGTGCGCCGGGCTTATCCTGCTTGCGGAAACGGTCGAGGAGGGCGTGCCCGCCGCCGGCGACCCCACGGCCCCGGTTGCCGTGGGAGCATCCGCACCGGGCGCCATCGGCACGCTGCCCGTCACCGTGCGCCGCAACGCCTACGGCCGCCAGCTGGGAAGTTTCCACACGCACGCGCCGTTTGGGGGAATCGAAGGCGACGTTCCCCTGACGTTCATCCGCGCGCCCTTCATCGCCGAGGTGCGCGACGGCGCGCAGGCCTTGGCCGAAGTAGACGGCCGCATCGTCGCCGTGCGCAAGGACAACCAGCTCGGAATGGCGTTCCACCCCGAGCTCGACGACGACCTGCGCATCCACGAGCTGTTCGCGAACATGATCTCGTAGAAGGCAGGAGCGCACAGGTCGGGTGCGCGCGCTTCCCGCCCCCGAACGCAGAAGGGCCCGCTCATTCGAGCGGGCCCTTCGTTTCTCGCGATGATGTGGCGACGAGGCGTTATTCCTCGACGACCTCGGGGATAGCGCCCATCGGGCATTCCTCGACGCAGTCGCCGCACGCAACGCAGTTGTCGTCGTTCACGGACGTGGCGACGCCGTTGACCACTTCGAGAACCTCCTGGGGGCACGCGTCAACGCAGATGCCGCAGCCGATGCACTCGTCGGCGTCGATAACGGGATGAGACATGTCAAACTCCTTCTCGTCTGGAAACTAAGTCAGGTTTCTTAGAATTTCGGAGCCCCTCTCGCAGCAGCGCCGCTTACGCTCCGAAACGCCTGTTCTGCAAGATACCATTGCAGAGGGCAAACGCAAGGGGAAACCGCCGTTTTTCAGGCTACGGCGTAAATTGGCACCGCTTCGTAACCTTAGCGCCAAAAGCCCGCGCCCATGCAAGCGACGCGCTGAAAGCCCGTCCGCCGCCAAGCGGGCACCTGCCACCCGCCGAGCTTCCCGCGCGCAACGTGCGCATGAACTGGCCCGACGGACGGCAGGTGCAGACCGTCGGGCGCAGGCAAGCTAGCAGATGCGCGGAAGCTGCTCGCCGACGAGCATGTCGAGGATGCGCTTGCCGCCGAACGCGGTGCGCAGGAAAACCTTCGACCCGCGCTCGGGCTGCGCCTCCCCCACTTCCCCGATGATCGCGGCGTCTGCGCCGTACTCGTTCGCGCGCATAGCCCGAAGGGCGGCGTCGGCTTCGTCGGCAGGGACGACGCACACCATCTTGCCCTCGTTGGCGACCTGCAGCACGTCGTAGCCGAGCATCTCGCAGGCACCGCGGACAGCGTCCTTCACAGGAACCGCGTCCTCGTCGATCGTGATGTCGACCTGCGCCTGGGACGCGAACTCGTTGAGCGTCGACGCGAGCCCGCCGCGCGTGGGGTCGCGGAAGCAGCGCGTGTTCGGCGCGGCTTCGAGCACGCCCGCGATCAGGTGGTTCAACGGGGCGGCGTCGCTTTCCAAATCGGCCGAGAAGTTCAGCCCCTCGCGGCAGCTCATGATGGTGATGCCGTGGTCGCCTAAGGTGCCGCTTACGAGCACCTTGTCGCCCGGCTTGCACTTCTCGCCGCCCAGGTTCACGCCTTCGGGGATGGCGCCCACGCCCGCGG
>CAKTSW010000304.1 GCA_934613165.1 uncultured Ellagibacter sp. | reverse complement strand
GGTGGAGCAGTCTGGTCAGCTCGTCGGGCTCATAACCCGAAGGTCGGAGGTTCAAATCCTCCCCCCGCGACCATGAATTTTTCAAGCCATCGGTATAGAATCGATGGCTTTTTTCATAGCGAAGCCTGTTTCCCCTGTCATTTTCTTTGCTTCGCGTTCCGGCTTGTTCGTCTTGAGGGTATCGATTTTGACCTGCTGAAGCGTAAGGTATGCGGAAAGCTCATAACCGTTTACTGCAAAGATTGTTTTCGCAAATATTTTCTGCTTCGGCTTGTGGACGACGCGGTTGGCACGGCAAGTCCGGCTTCTACGAGCTTCTTGACGTGGTAGCGGGTGCTAGGGACGGTCTTTCCTAACATCTTTGCGATTTCCTGGATGCTTAGAGCTTTGTCGGTTTGCAGTATGGAGAGCAAAATATCTTGCGTTTCCGGTGCGGGGTGGCTCCCGGTGTCGTCGGCGAGCATTTCGTAGGTGTCGGCGTGCACGCGAGAGACTATTCCCTCTCTCTCGAACTGGGAGGCGGTATCGCGAATCTCGTCAGAGTCGATCATTAGATTTCTGTGGAGCTCTTGAACCGTTGACTTGCCCATTTTCTTCATCATGAGAAGCTGGGCCTGTTCGTGTTGCGTTAGCTCTCTTCCGGTTACGCGGCTAATCCATTCGCGGTTTGCGGCTATCTCCGTCCCGCTTCTGCCTAGCCTTACCATGAAGCTATCGATATCTGCCTTGAAATCTGGTGCGGTGAGCGTCTTCGACTGCATTGTCCTGATCATGAACGGCACACCGCCTCCACCGCCTTCGGCGGGCCTGCCGGTTCCTCCAGGCAGTTCGACTGCGGACATCAAGCGCATGAGTGCCGCGTTTCTACACAGCGAGGTTCCGTCCGCTATGTTGTCGAGGGTTTTGCCGCCCCAGAGACCACCTGGGTTCGTGACTTCTATTCTATCGGGATAGATGTCCACCGTGACGGACTGACCCACGTGACGAGGGCTATATTCGCGGTGTATGACCGCGTTCGCGATAGCTTCGCGCAAAACCTCTTCTGGGATCTCCAATTCGTCCTTCCTGCCGGTTCCCTCTATGACGGATATTCGTCGGAGGTTCTTCGCGGTGGCCGCAACGGCATCTTCTATGACTTCCCCGAGTGCTCCTTCGCATACTGTCCTATCGAGGTATCGGGGGCCTGTCGGGGCCGATTTCTCGATGTCGGGATGAACCATGACGTCAACGGCCAATTTAGGAAAGAATTGCTGCGGGTACTTGCCTGCTGCAAGTAGACCACCGAGTTTTACTCTGCCGCTTTGGTCGGTTATGTTCAGGCGGGTCATCTGGGCTTGGGCGGTTTTCGTCCCGCGCAGAGCCTTGGGGTGGACCGCCTTTTCGTTTTCGATGATTTTTTCGACTATCTCTTTGTCGAGGTCGTCGACGGAGGCTTCCGAAACGATTTCCTTGTCTGCAGGCGATGGCACCAACGCATTTTGCAGTGCGAATATCTCAGTCGTCACGAGTTTCATGTCTTATATCGGCAACGCGTTTGTAGCAGCCGTTTTCAATTCCTCGACTCGTGACGAAGCAAGGCTTTCGGAGGGGATCGACTTCGGCTATTCGAACGGCGAGGACTTGACTTCCTTCGAAATCCACCCTTGCGAGGTCGTATTGGGGCGGGTTGGTCAGCTTGCCGTCCTTTGGCTGCATGCCTGAAACGAATTGCTCGATCGACTTGTCTATATCGAATTTCGGGGGAACGGTAAAGTTTCTCTCTTGATCCAAACCAAGAAGGATGAGTCCTCCCGAGGTATTGCCAAAGGCGCTCACGCTCTCCCACACATCGCTGCTCAGTTTGGTTTCGCACTTCTTTGCTTCGATGTTTTCGTCGTCATTGTGTTGGAGGCGCAGCTTTGCGACGATTTCCATTAACTGCTCGGAGTCCATTGTGTTCCCTGCCGGTTCGATTTTTGTTCCGTCAGTTAAGTATTGTAACGCGTCACTAAAAATAATACTTCTATCACTAAAAGTTTTTAGTGATAGGTAAATCTTTTGGTCAATGAATGGGTGCATGGTTTTGATAGAACGCATTTACGGCTCGAAATCGAACATACCTCTCTTGCGAATCGTCGCGGAAAACCTCATTGCAGTAGAATCGTCTCGTTGGAAATCTCGAGCAAAGGTGAATGCGTATGACCGCCATCGAACAGAAGCGCGCAGCGCAGGAATTCGTGAAACGCTGGAAGACGATGCCATGCGTCGAGGAAGAGCATTCGCGCTCGTTCTGGATAGAGCTGCTCGAGAACGTGCTGGGGCTTCCCAACGCCACCCATTTCCTCGAATTCGAACGCAAGGTTAAGGGCCGCAAAATCGACGTGTTCTACGAGGACATGGGCATCCTCGTAGAAATGAAGGGCCGCGGCATATCGCTTGACGAAGCGACCGTGCGCAGCAAGAAAGTCGGTGCCGAAACGCCCTATCATCAGGCGAAATGGTACGCCGATAATCTTCCTTTCTCAATCCGCCCGCGCTGGATCGTTACTTGCAACTTCGATGAATTCCGCATCTACGACCAAGAGAAGGAAAACCAAGAGGACTACGTATCCCTGACGCTCGACGAGCTGCCGACGCAGCTGCACCTGCTGGCATTTTTCGTGAACAGGGGCAATTCCCGCATCGAGCGCGAAAAGCAGCTGTCGGTGAAGGCTGGCGAACTGGTGGGCAAGCTGTACTCGCAGCTGTCGCGCCAATACAAAAACATCGACACCGACGAGCGTGAGCAGTGCAGCCTCAACGTGCTCATTG
>CAKTSW010000303.1 GCA_934613165.1 uncultured Ellagibacter sp. | reverse complement strand
CGGTCGTCTATGTGGTGGTCGGTATCGCTCTTATCTGGTTCGTCGTCGAGCTCGTCGTGACGGTTCGCAAGACGCGGGAAACGGTGACGAGCGTTCAAAAGCAGATCGAGCCGACGCTCGAACACGTTGAGAAGATCACGGCCTCCCTCGAACCCGTGTGCGAAAAGGTCGATCCGCTCGTCGACCGCGTGTCGCTTACGGTTGACGCGGCGAACCTCGAAGTCATGCGCCTCGACCAGATCCTCGAGGACGTGGGCGAGATCACCAGCTCCGCGTCGAGCGCGGTGAACGCGGTCGACACCGTGACGAACGCCCCGATCGAACTGGTCAATTCGGTCACCAAGAAGGTGCGCCACGCGTTCAAGCCGAAGAAGGCCTCCGACGAATCGGCGGCGCTCGGCCAGGGGGAAGCTGAGCCGAACCCCGTCTCCGATCTCGTCGACGCAACGGCCGAAGCCGCTTCCGCTGCCGTTTCCGCCGGCGTGCGCCGCGCATCCCGTAAGGCATCTTCCCAGGAAGAGCGCAAAGGGCGGGCATCGGGCGAGGAAGCCGGCGTGGGCGCCGACAAGCGCTCGGTGACGGTCGATCCCGCCGACGATGCCGAAGGCAAGTACTTCACGTATTCGGCCGAAGCGCTCGAAGGCGCTGCGACGCCCAAGGAATAGCGCATTGAGCGATTTGGCTGACGAACAGGCGAAAACGGAACGGGCGCGCCGCCGGTTCTTCAATGTGGGGGCTCTCGTGGGCGGGCTTGCGCTTATTTGGGCGCTCGTCCAGCTGCTCGGCATCCTTTCCGTTCCCGTTTCCATCGTCATTTGGACGGTTATCATCGTCTTCGTGCTGCGTGGCACGGTGAACAAGCTCGAAGAGCTTGGGATCAACCGAACGCTCGGCACGGCTATCGGCTACGTGCTCATGTTCGTCGTGCTCGCTTTGGTGGCGTTCCTCATGTTCTCGCCGGCCATCGGCATGAACGCGCAGTTCGCGAACCTCATCGAAAACGCGCCGGTCTACGTGCAGGGCGTCACCGATTGGGCGAACACGCTTTACGCCAAGTACTCCTATATCTTCGAAGACGAGTCGTTCCGCTCCGTTGTGAGCGAGGTCCAGGCTTCGGCGAGCGCATGGGCGGGCGATCTTGCCAAGAACAGCGCTTCGGGGGCCATCGCTTTCGGCACGGGGCTTGCGAACGGGCTTATGGCCATCGGCTTCGCGCTCGTCATCGCGTTCTGGATCCTCATGCAGCTGCCGCAGATCGGGCGCGAATGCAAGCGCCTGGTCGGCGATAAGCACGCCGAGGACTTCGAAATGCTCCACATCACGTTCACGAGGGTGATGGGCGGCTACATCAAGGGAACCTTGCTGCAGTGCGCGATCATCGGCGTCGCGTGCGGCGTCATGTTCGCTGTGCTCGGAATCCCCAACAGCGCAGCGCTCGGCGGCATCACCGGCATTCTGAACATCATCCCGATTATCGGCCCCTGGCTCGGCGGCGCGCTCGCCGCGCTTGTCGGCATCTTCGTGAGCCCCTTCGTGGCGGTCGTCGCCATCTTGGGCACGATCATCATCCAACAGTTCGTCTACACCTTCATCTCGCCGCGAATCATGGCGAGCTCGGTCGACGTTCACCCTGCGCTCAACCTCATCGCCTTGATGGTCGGCTCGGCGCTCGGCGGCGCGATGAGCGGGCTTGCCGGCTCTCTTGTGGGCATGCTCGCCTCGATTCCGGCTGTTGCCGTCGCCAAGGCCGTTTTCGTGTATTATTTCGAGAAGCGTACGGGCCGGCGCATCGTTTCGAAAGACGGTGTCTTCTTCTTGGGCACGCCGTCTGGCGAAAGCGAGACCGACGCGCCGAACCCTATCGCCGACGCCACATCCCCGCACCCCGATGGGTCCGCGGAATTCGAGCGCGCCGAGAAGAAGCGCGCGGAAAATGCAGAGAACAGGCGAAAGATTCGCGAGCGTTTGCAGCGCCGCGACAAGCAATGACGATAAGCCGCAGCAGCGCGTTTGCCGTATGAAACCGAGCTTGAGCAATCCTGCGAAAGCTCTTGAGGGATAAGGAAAGAGCACAACATGAAGTACATGACCACCGCCGAGATTCGTGAGAAGTACCTAAGCTTCTTCGAGGAAAAGGGATGCAAACGCCTGCCGTCCTCCTCTCTTATCCCCGACGACCCCTCGCTTCTTCTGACGAGCGCTGGAATGGTGCAGTTCAAGCCCTACTTCCTTCATCAGAAGGAACTCGACCCGGCCTACATCGGCACGACGACGGTCCAGAAGTGCGTGCGCACCAACGACATCGACAACATCGGCGACGCCCGCCATCTGTCGTTCTTCGAGATGCTCGGCAACTTCAGCTTCGGCCGCTACTTCAAGAAGGAGATGTGCGCCTGGGCGTTCGAGTTCTCCACTGAGGTGCTCGGCCTCCCGAAGGAAAAGCTTTACTTCACCGTGTTCGAGGACGACGACGAGACGATCGAGATCTGGAAGTCGCTCGGCGTCGCCGAAGACCACATCTCCCGCCTCGGCGAGGAAGACAACTTCTGGCGCGCCGGCCCGACCGGCCCGTGCGGTCCCTGCTCCGAAATCTACTTCGACCAGGGCCCCGAAGTCGGCTGCGGCAAGCCCGACTGCAAGCCCGGCTGCGACTGCGATCGCTACCTTGAGTACTGGAACTGCGTGTTCACCCAGTTCGACGGCCAGGAAGACGGCACGCTCGCACCGCTTCCCTCCAAAAACATCGACACCGGCATGGGCCTTGAGCGCATCGCGGCCATCATGCAGGGCGTGACGAACAACTA
>CAKTSW010000302.1 GCA_934613165.1 uncultured Ellagibacter sp. | reverse complement strand
GCGATCTGCTTCTCGTTCTGCCCGAAGTTCGCGGCGGTCATCGAGGCGATGCCCGCATGCGTCATCGGCGGCGTGTCGCTCGTTTTGTACGGCATGATCTCCGCAGTCGGCGTGCGCAACCTCGTCGAGAACAAGGTCGACTTCATGAAGAGCCGCAACGTGCTCGTGGCGGCGCTCATCCTCGTGCTTTCCATCGGCATCGCCTACAGCACCGCCGGCGCAATCGTGTTCGCGGTCGGTGGCGTCACCATCTCGCTTTCCGGCCTGGCCGTGGGCTCGATCGTGGGCATTGTGCTGAACGCCGTGCTTCCCGGCAAGGACGAGTACTCCTTCGGGGAAGAGCCGCCTGCGCGCGCGGACGAGCCCGAAATGCGCTTCCCCCTGGAAGGCGAGCTCCCGAAGGACTTGGAAAAGGAATTGAAGAACGCCTGAACGCGCGTCTGAGGCTGCGTTTGGACAAAGGGAGCGGGTGCGGCGAGGGTGCCGCCCTGCTCCCTTTTCGTTTTCCCCGAATTTGTCGGGAATGTGCATTTATGGGGCGCGGGGGCCTTATCTCGATTTACCCCTTGCATCCATTTCCGAGCGGCGTATACTAGCGCCCAGTTCAAAACCAAATACGACGAAATGCGTTGACGAGGAAAGTAAGGACGAACCCATCTCACAGAGAGCCGGCGGTTGCTGCGAGCCGGTGGTGGGCGGCCCCGAATGCCACCTCCGAGCAGTTCGGCGCGAACGTTTTGCGTGCGTGCGGAAGACCTCCGTGCGGGCGTCAAGGCAAGTAGCCTGAATCGGCGACTCCGTTATCGGTCCGCGGGTTTACCCGTTGTCCCTTGAGGTCCTGGTGCAGGTGCTTGCAGCCAGGATTTTTTTATGGGCTGAACAAGCCCGAAGGGAGGATCAGGGTCACATGCAGCTACGCAGCGACGCCGTGAAAATCGGCCCGGCTCGTGCCCCTCATCGCAGTCTGCTCAAGGCCGACGGCATCACCGACGAGGAGATGAAGCGCCCGCTCATCGCGGTCGTGAACTCGCGCAACGACATCATTCCCGGCCACAACAACCTCGATAAGATCTGCGAGGCCGTGAAGGCGGGCATCTACATGGCGGGCGGCGTCCCGTTCGAGGTCTCCACCATCGGCGTGTGCGACGGCATCGCCATGAACCACGAGGGCATGCACTATTCCCTCGTGTCGCGCGAGGTCATCGCCGACAGCCTCGAATGCGCCGTTCAGGGCCACGCGTTCGACGGCATCGTGTGCATCCCCAACTGCGACAAGATCGTGCCGGGCATGATTCTGGGCGCCCTGCGCGTGAACATCCCGACCGTCTTCGTGTCGGGCGGCCCCATGCTCCCGGGCCATCAGCCGGGCTGCACCGACGGCCCCACCACCGACTTGAACACGCTGTTCGACGGCGCGGGCAAGGTGACCGCCGGCACCATGACCGAAGACGAGCTCAAGTACTACGAGAACACCGCGTGCCCCACCTGCGGCAGCTGCTCGGGCATGTTCACCGCGAACTCGATGAACTGCCTCTGCGAGGCGCTCGGCATCGCTCTTCCCGGCAACGGCACCATCCCCGCGGTCTATTCCGAGCGCCTGCGCCTCGCGAAGCACGCGGGCATGAAGGTCATGGAGCTGCTCGAGAAAGGCGTGAACTTCAGGGACCTCGTTTCCGCGGCCGCCATCCACAACGCGATGGAATGCGACATGGCGTTCGGCGGGTCCACCAACACGGTGCTCCACCTTACCGCCATCGCCCAGGAGGCGGGGCATCCCATCACGATGGACGACTGGGACGCGGCAAGCGCCCGCACCCCGCACCTCGTGAAGCTGCAGCCTTCCGGCCCGCGCCCGCTCATCGACCTGTACTCGGTCGGCGGCGTTCCCGTCGTCATGCACGAGCTCGCTGAGCTCGATCTGCTCGACAGAAGCGCGCTCACCTGCATGGGCACGGTGGACGAGTATCTCGAAAACTGCACCAAGCCCGCCGACGGGGAAGTGTGCCGCACGCACGACAACCCGTTTTCCAAGGTGGGCGCGCTGCGTGTGCTCCACGGCAACGTCGCGCCCGACGGCGGTATCGTCAAGAAGTCGGCGGTCGACCCGTCCATGCTCACGCACACCGGTCCCGCGCGCTGCTTCAACTCCGAGGAAGAGGCCTGCAAGGCCATCTTCGCGGGCGAGATCAAGGCGGGCGACGTCGTCGTCATCCGCTACGAAGGCCCTGCCGGCGGCCCGGGCATGCGCGAGATGCTCACGCCCACCTCGGCCATCGTCGGCATGGGGCTGTCCACGAGCGTGGCGCTCATCACCGACGGCCGCTTCTCCGGCGCCTCCAAGGGCCCCTGCGTGGGGCATGTGAGCCCCGAGGCCGCAGCCGGCGGCCCGATCGCGCTCATCGAGGACGGCGACTCCATCACGGTCGACATCGAGGGCGGCGCGATCACGCTGCACGTCTCCGATGAAGAGCTCGACCGTCGCCGCGCCGCTTTCGTGGCGCCGGCTCCCAAGCACAACCACGGCGTGCTCGCCAAGTACGCCAAACTCGTTTCCTCTGCCGACAAGGGGGCGTACGTCTCGTGAGCACTTCGAAAGCAAAGATCAAGAAACCCCAGATAGGCGGCCCGCGCGGACTCGGCAGCAAAACGCCGAAGCAAGGGCGCACCATGACGGGCGCCGAAGCCATCATCGCCTCGCTCGAGGCCGAGGGCGTCGATCTGGTGTTCGGCTACCCCGGTGGCCAGGCCATCAAGATCTACGACGCCATCTACGACAGCACGCAGCTGCACCACATCCTCGCTCGCCACGAACAGGG
>CAKTSW010000301.1 GCA_934613165.1 uncultured Ellagibacter sp. | reverse complement strand
GTTGGAGTACACCTCGGTGTCGAACACGAACACGTTGACGTCTTCGCCGGAAGCGAGCACATGGTCGAGTCCGCCGTAGCCGATGTCGTAGGCCCAGCCGTCGCCGCCGAAGATCCAGACGGACTTCTTGGCGAGATAAGCCCGGTCCTTCAGCACCTCGGGCGCGATCGGGCAGCCGTCGTCGGCGGCCTTCTGCACCTCGGGGATAAGGGCGCGCACCGCTTCTGCGTTCGCCGCGGAATCGTCCTTCGTCTCGAGGAACTCGGAGACGCGCGCTTTGAGCTCGTCTGTGGCCTTGTCGCTCTCGACCATTTCGCGCAGGTTCGCGATGGCGCGGTTGCGAACCGCGTTGTGGCCCATAAGCATGCCGTAGCCGTGCTCGGCGTTGTCCTCGAACAGCGAGTTCGCCCATGCGGGCCCGTGCCCGTCCTTGTTCACCGTGTACGGCGACGTGGCCGCAGGACCGCCCCAGATCGACGAGCAGCCCGTGGCGTTGGAGATGAACATGCGGTCGCCGAACAGCTGGGTGACGAGGCGCGCGTAGGAGGTTTCCGCGCAGCCCGCGCAGGAACCGGAGAACTCGAGGAGCGGCTGCTTGAACTGGCTGCCCTTCACGGTGTTGTCCTGCACCTCGGGCTTGTCGGCGACCTTCGCCACGCAGTAGTCGAACACGTCCTGCTCGGCAAGCTCGCCCTCGGAGGCGACCATGGTAAGGGAGTTCGTGGGGCACGCGCTGATGCACACCGCGCAGCCCATGCAGTCGAGCGGAGAAATGGCGAGCGTGTACTGGTAAGAGTCCTTGAGCTTGCCCTTCATCGGGATGGCGATAAGGTTTTCAGGCGCCGCCGCGACTTCCTCGGCGGTAAGCGCATAGGGGCGGATGGTGGCGTGCGGGCACACGAACGAGCACTGGTTGCACTCGATGCACGTGGAGGATTCCCACTTCGGGACGCTCACCGCGACGCCGCGCTTCTCGAAGGCCGACGCGCCCTGCTCGAACTGGCCGTCTTCGTGGCCGACGAAGGCGGAGACGGGCAGCGAGTCGCCGTCCATGCGGCCGACCGGTTCCATGATCTCGCGCACCTGCTTCACGAGCGCGGGATCGCCGGAAAGCTCGGGGGCGGGGGCGTCGTCGGCCGCGGTCGCCCAGGAAGCGGGGACGTCGATCTTCACGAACGCCGTGGCGCCGGCTTCGATCGCCTTATGGTTCATGTCGACGATGGCCTGCCCCTTCTTGAGGTAGGACTTCGTGGCCGCGTCCTTCATGTACTGGATGGCGTCGGCCTGCGGCAGCACGCCGGCGAGCGTGAAGAACGCCGACTGCAGGATGGTGTTGGTGCGCTTGCCCATGCCGATCTCGATGGCGAGGTCGATCGCGTTGATGGTGTAGAGCTTGACGTCGTTGTTCGCGATGTAGCGCTTGGCCTCGGCGGACAGATGGTGCTCGAGCTCCTCGGGCGTCCACTGGCAGTTGATCATGAACGTGCCGCCCGGCTTCACGTCCTTCACGATGGGGAAGTTCTTCGTGATGTAGCTGGGGTTGTGGCAGGCGACGAAGTCGGCCTTGTTGATGTAGTAGGGGCTTCTGATGGGCGAGTCGCCGAAGCGCAGGTGCGAGATGGTCACGCCGCCCGTCTTCTTGGAGTCGTACTGGAAGTACGCCTGGACGTACTTGTCGGTGTGGTCGCCGATGATCTTGATGGAGTTCTTGTTCGCGCCGACCGTGCCGTCGCCGCCCAGGCCCCAGAACTTGCACTCGATGGTGCCGGGAGCTGCGGTGTTGGGGCAGTTCGGGTCCTCGGGAAGCGACAGGTTCGTCACGTCGTCGACGATGCCGAGCGTGAACTGGCGGCGCGGGTTTTCCTTGGCGAGCTCGGCGTACACCGCGAACGCGGACGCGGGCGGGGTGTCCTTGCTGCCAAGGCCGTAGCGCCCGCCGACGACGGTGATGCCCGAGCGGCCCTCGATCGCAAGCGCGTTCAGCACGTCCATGTACAGAGGCTCGCCGACGCTGCCCGGCTCCTTGGTGCGGTCGAGCACGGCGATCTTCTTCACCGTGGCGGGGAGCGCCTCGACGAACTTGCTCGTCACGAACGGGCGGTACAGGCGCACCTTCACGAGGCCCACCTTCTCGCCGTGCGCGTTCAGGTAGTCGATGACCTCCTCGGCGACGTCGCAGAACGAGCCCATGGCGACGATCACGCGGTCGGCGTCGGGGGCGCCGTAGTAGTTGAACAGCTCGTAGTTCGTGCCGAGCTTGGCGTTGATCTGGTGCATGTAGTCTTCGACAATGGCGGGAAGCGCGTCGTAGAAGGAGTTGCACGCCTCGCGGTGCTGGAAGAAGATGTCGCCGTTCTCATGCGAGCCGCGCATGGAGGGGCGGTTGGGGTTGAGCGAGTGGTCGCGGAACGCCTGCACGGCGTCCATGTCGCACATGTCGGCCAAATCGGCGTAGTCCCAGCACGCGACCTTCTGGATCTCGTGCGAGGTGCGGAAACCGTCGAAGAAGTTCAAGAACGGCACGCGCCCCTTGATGGCGGCCAGGTGCGCGACCGGCGCCAGGTCCATGATTTCCTGCACGTTGCCCTCGGCGAGCATGGCGAAGCCGGTCTGGCGGCACGCCATGACGTCGGAGTGGTCGCCGAAGATGTTGAGCGCCTGGGTGGCCACGGTGCGCGCCGACACGTGGAGCACGCCGGGGAGCAGCTCGCCGGCCATCTTGTACATGTTGGGGATCATCAGGAGCAGGCCCTGGGACGCGGTGTAGGACGTGGTGAGCGCGCCCGCCGCGAGCGAACCGTGCATCGTGCCCGACGC
>CAKTSW010000300.1 GCA_934613165.1 uncultured Ellagibacter sp. | reverse complement strand
CCCTCGTTTCCCCTGCTCGCAAAGTACATCTTGAACGAGTTCGCGATGGTTTTGCGGCGGCTTGCGAAAGCCGCGTCCGCCATGTCGCAGGCGGCCCTCAGAAGCTCGGGAGTAAGCTCGTTTCCCTGCTCGTCGAGCACCGGGCGCCTGTTCAGCCTGATCACCGACGAGTCAACGTGCGGCGGTGGGAAAAAATTGTTCGGGCTGACGAGGAACCTGCCGCACGGCTCGGCATGCAGGCGCAGCTTCACCGTGTAGGCGCCGTAGTTCTTCGTGCCCACTTCCGCGCACATGCGGTCGGCCACTTCCTTCTGAACCATGACCGTCGCGCTTTCCAGCCATTCGAAGCGCTCGAAGAAGTCGAGCACCAGCGTGGCCGCAACCGCATAGGGCAGGTTCGCGACGAACTTATTGGGGAAGGAACGAGGGGCCGCATCGGGCTCCTTGGGGCGAAAAGCGCTCCCGTCGCCCGGTTGAGGGGCATACCCCGTGCTCAAACAGTCCTCGCTTCGCTGCGGAACTGCGCGCGGGGCACGCCCCCCAACCGAGCTATCAACCCCGCAGCTCGCAAGCGCCGTGCGCACGTCGTCTTCGATCAGATCGAGCGCGTCTTTCGAGATGAGGGCGAAGCGGTCGGCCCACGGCTCGAGCGTGTCGCCAAGGACGCGCGGCAAGTCGCGGTCGCGTTCCACCGACACCACGCGCCCCGCGCGCTTCAGAAGCGCGATGGTGAGCGTGCCGATGCCGGGCCCCACCTCGAGCACGTCGTCTTCCGGGCACAGCCCCGCAAGTTCGACGATCTTCTGCAGAATGGCGTCGTTCACGAGGAAGTTCTGCCCGAGCGAATGCTTGGTCGAAAGCCCGTGGAATTCGAGCACGTCACGCGTGACCGTGGGGCTTGCCAGGGGGGAGAGCATGTCAGCCACGGCGCTTCCCTCCCTGACGTGCGCTTTTATGGGAATTGCCGCCGCGGCCCGAGCCCTTCTTCTTGCCGCCGCGCGACGAGGACGCCGAGGTGCCGCCCTGCTTGGGCTTGCCGCCCGCAGCCTTCGCAGACCCGCACGGACCGGACGCGCCCTTCGCGACCCGCGCGTCGTCGATGGAAAGGCGCTTGCGCGCGCTCCCTCGCTCGCCCCAGCTCGCGCCGGGTTCGGGCGCACCCGCATCCTCTTCCACCTGCGAAGCGGCGCCGGTTGCGACTTCGGCATCGACCTCGACCGCCGCAGCCATGGCCTCGCGCTCGCCCTCGGCACGCGACGTGCTATCCCCCACCGCAATCTCGTCCGCCTCGGCGATGATGTCGCCGCTCCCGTCGATCTTGCCGACCCAGTCGAAGACCGTTTCAAGCTTGAACCCGGCGACGGCGACGGCCGACTTCACGATGGACACGAGCGCGTCGTAGCCGTGCGGGTCGCCGCCCTCCCCGATCACATGGAGCACGGCCGGGCGCTTGGCGTTCTTGCGCACACCGCTCCAAAAGTAAGGTTGCAAACGATCGAGCAGCGCCTTCAATTGCGAAGGCGGGCCGGCAAAGTACACCGGGCTCACCACCGTGAGCTCGTCGGCAGCGTCGATGAGCTCGTAGAGCTCCTGCATGTCGTCGGCGATCGCGCAGGGGGAAGCGCCTTCGTCCTCGCCGAGCCCGCCTGAAATCCGCGCGACGTTTTCCTTGCAGGCGTCGCACCCGACGCACCCGGAAATGTCGAGCGTCGCCACCGGCGCGAGCGCGAGCTCGTCGTTAGGGCATTCCTCGATGCACGATTCGAACAGCATGTTCGCCAAATGGGCGCTGCGCCCGTCGACCCGCGGCGAGCCGACGATGATAAGACGATTCAAAGATTCCCCTCTCGAAGGCATTTGGATGCCATTGTACTATGCGAGCGGCACCTCATGGATAAGATGCCGCTCGGTAAAATCGCGCGATATGAAGCTATTCGCCCAGCTGCCACGGGGTGGGCGGACGATTGAGCATCGTTTCGACGTTCGTGATCAGACGACGGTACAGCGCAAGGCGCGCCTCCCCTTCAAGTCCGCGGACGTCGGCGAGGAAGCTCTCCGTGAACAGGACCATGGCCGGTTCGCACACTTCCCCGCGCAGGGGTTTCGGCGCCATATACGGCGAATCGGTTTCCACCATGAGCTGCATCTCGGGAACCTTCGCCGCGGCGGCGCGGATATCGTCGCCGTTGTTGAAGGTGAGCGCCCCGCCGAACGTGACCGAGCAGCCGGCCTCGATCCATGGCGCGAGCGTGTCCCAGTCGTTGGTGAAACAGTGCAGGATGCATCCCGCCTCGGGCCACCCCTCGTCCCGCATGATGGCGAGCGCGTCGTCGTGTGCCTCGCGGACGTGGAGCATCACGGGGAGGCCGGCCTCCTTCGCGATGCGCACCTGGGCGCGGAAAGCGCGCTTCTGGTCGTCGCGCGGCGACAGGTCGTAATGGTAGTCGAGCCCGATTTCGCCCACGCACGACACGCGCTTGTCGTGCAGGACCTCGCGCAGGCGCGCCTCCGTTTCGGAGCCCCAGTGCTTGGCGTTATGCGGGTGAAGACCAGCTGCTATGCGCATCCGCGGCACGCGCGGAGAGGGCTGGCCTCAACACCGGCTGAACATCCGCTGCATCGAGAGCGCAGCTTCGTGGTTCCAATCTTTCAACTTTTCGAAGGTGGTCATGCCGTCTTCGAACACGTCGACCACCGTGCACAAGAAGGCGACCCCCGAAAGGCCCGCGCGCGCGAGCGCGAGCCCCGGGTTCTTCTGGTACTGCAGGTGACAGTGCGCATCGACCGCGACAACGCCCAGATCGGGCGCCTCGACGATCTTC
>CAKTSW010000299.1 GCA_934613165.1 uncultured Ellagibacter sp. | reverse complement strand
CCACAGAGAAGGCACGGAACGACGGGCTTCGCAAGGGACGCTGGCGATTCGAGGTTTCGCGAGAGCCGCTTGGGGCTTCTGCGGATTCCCCGTTGCGTTCGGATCCAACCACTTACAATCGTCAATGAGAGAAGGAGCCCCTCATGAGCATGAATCCCCGCACGGCACGTGCCCGCCAGGCAATTAGCCTCGCGACCCTCAAGCTCGTTGCCGAAACCCCCGTGGCCGACATCACCCTCACGCAAATCGCCGAAACGGCGGGCGTGAGCAGGCCGACCGTATACAACCAGTTCAGCGACACGGCCTCGCTCGTCGCCGAGGTGACCATGTCCTCGCTCGATGACGTGCTGGAGAAGATCGACGATGAGCTCGAGACCTCAAATGACAAGGAATATCTTCGGAATCTCATGGCCAAGTTCGTTGACGCGGTCTACCAATCGCGCGACTTCTACCGCAACGCGGTGTACGGTCCGAGCGCCGCGCGGATCATCATCGGGGTGTCGCAGATGCTCGACGCGCGCATGAGCACTCATCTTATGGAAAAACGCCTGATGGCGGCAGGGGATGCCGGCGTCAACGATCGGCGCGCCGCCATTTCCGCGGGCGTTGTCTGGTTGCTGGTCCGCTGGCTCGACAGCGATTTTCAAGGCGAAAACGCGCCGGGCAGGATAGCGGAGCGGATTGCCGACGTGATGTACTCCCTTTCCGGCTCCGGGGATGGCAGGCCCTAAACCTCCGATTGCTTCTTGCGCCTTGCTCCCGGTTGCGGCAATGAACTTTGCCCCTGGTTCCAGCTCTGCGCCTTTCGTCCCACTGCGGCCCCGTGCGTTTCATCTCTGCGCGGGGCCGCAGCGCATTCCGTGCTCCAATTTTCATTTACATTCGTAATTGAAATTTCATGTTAATCGGTTTACAATCGTAAACGTAAACTTTACAGGAGATTCGCCGGAAAGGAGTGCGCCATGTCACAGAAAATAGGGAAACGGGATGTGCATTTCCAGCCGAGCTGGTTTGCGGTTTTGGTGTCCGTCCTGTGCATAGCTGCGGCTTTGTACGCTGTTTGGTGGGGCGGCTGGGTGATGCCGCTTACCGGAGCGGTGAAGGTGCTTGCGATGATAGGCATCGTCATCTTGGCCGCGCTGGTGTGCTTCGCCGCCGGCATGCGCCTGATCCTGGAGCTTTACTCGAAGGGCGTCTGGGCCACGCCCGAGGAGCAGAAGATGACTTTCCCAGGCGATGACCTGGTGAAAGACCCCGAAGGGAAGAAAGTGCTCCGCGTGCGTCAGGCGCGCGACCTCGACGCGCCGCTCGAAGAGGTATGGAAGCACGTGTACCAGATGGACCCCACGAAGGGCGGCATGTACGCATGGTCGAACTGCGAGCGACTGTTCGGCATGAACGTCGACAACGCTTACGTGCTGCAGGACATGTGGCAGCAGCCCGATTCCGTCGCGCCTGGTGATTTCTGGGCATGGAGCTATGGCGGGTTCGGCGCCGAGGTGGCCGACCTCGTGCCGAACAAGTACATCACCTGGTTCGCCGATAGTCGCGACCCGGTGAGAACGCCCGGAGCGAGCTACATGCAGGCACCGGGCCTGAAGTACTGCATCTGGTACTGGACCATCGCGCTCACCCCGCTCGACGACGGCAAACGCTGCCGCATCTACAGCTGCTACGACATCGCTTACGGCCCGCACAACCCGCTGAACTATGCCATCCAGAAGCTCGTGATCTTCGACGGAGGCGCCATGATGGGCCGCCGCGCGTTCCGCAACCTGGAGCTTTCCGCTCGCAGCGAACGCCGGAAGTCCATTCCTCTGCGCATCCAGGAAGCCCTGCTCGGGCGCTGCCGCGGCGACGACCCCGAGCTGCACAAGCGTACCGCGTACCCCGATTTGCGCTGGTCACGCGACTTCCCGCGCGTCGAGACGCAGCGTGCTCCCATCACTGATGACCCCAACTGGCCGCCGCGCGACGGCTTGAAGTACGAGCCGCCTATCCAGCAGAACAACGAGAAATGCGGATGGACGCCGGAAAAGCAGCAGGAAAACAATCGCAAGGCCGATGAGAAGCAGGCCGTGCGCATGCGCGAGCTGGGCATTTCCTAACGAAGGCGGGTCAGAAGGCCGCCGATGGCAGCAACCGATCCGCCCTCTTCTTTCGCCCTCCCGTTTCACAAAGGGGAACGAGAGGGCGTTCTGCGTTTTGCGTGGCTGATGGAATGGTGTGCGCCGCCGGTGGGGCTTCGCGATGGCGACCGGCGGCGGGTTCGCGGACGGGGCGAGGGCCTGGCTTCGCGATGGCAGGAGATGACGGGTGTGCAAGCTTGCGGCTGGGAAACGGTGTCCTCGTGGCGGCTAACAACGCTTTTGCAGACTCACGGGCAGAAACAAGCCTTCAATGGCGGGCAAAGCCGGTTTTGCAAACTTGTGCGGAGAAATGAACTTCCCAATGGCAGCTTGTGACAGGTTTGCAAAGGGACCGAGCTGAAATTTCTTGCAAACCCGTCCTACCCCGCCATTCGAGGGCTGCTGTTGGGTTTTCTCTCTTGCAAAAGCGTCACAAGCTGCCATCGAGAGGTCGAAATCGCGTTCTCATTTTGCAAACCCGTCACAGGCTGCCATATGGAAGGGGCGAAGGGGGAGAGGGAGCGAGAGGAAGAAGATGCGAGGACGGGAGCCTCGCGACCCTGGGTGCCGCCTCTCTCGGGTAGGCGCAGACTCGCGCTTACCTATGGCTGCGCGGTCGACGCTTTCTGATTCGGCGAACTACCAGCCACAAGAAGAAGGCTGCCGCGACCGCGCAGCCGATTCCGAAGAGGGCGTTCTCGGCCAAAAG
>CAKTSW010000298.1 GCA_934613165.1 uncultured Ellagibacter sp. | reverse complement strand
ATCCAGGCGAGCACGTCGTCGTACACCTGGCGCTTGCCGGGCTCGTTCAGGATCTCGTGGCGCATACCCGGGTAGAGCTTCACTTCCACGTCGCGGATCCCGGCCTTCTCGAAGAGCGCGGCGGCGCTTTTCACGCCCTTGCCCTTGTTGCCGACAGGGTCGAGCGCGCCGGCGACGAAGAGCACGGGAAGCTCGCTCGGCACCGCAAGCGCCGAATCGAGCGTGGCGACCTCGGCGGTGAGGCTCGTGAGCGTGGCGTAGGCGCCCGCCGTGAACATCTGCCCGCACAGATCGTCTGCCAGGTAGGCGTCGACCACGGCGGGGTCGGCCGAAAGCCAGTCGAGCGGGGTGCGTGCCTTCTTCACCGACTTCGAGAAGGAACCGTCGGCGAGCCCGTGGAGCAGCTTGCTGCGCGTGCGCTCCCCTTGGCGATGCGCGATGCGGCGCGCGAGGGCGCACCCCGCCTTCGACTTCGCGACCGGCTCGTTTCCCGTGCCGCAGATGACGGCGCCGGAAAGCCCCTGCGCATGGCGCGACAGGTATGCACGGGTGACGTAGCTTCCCATGGAATGGCCGAATATGAAGTAAGGTACCTGACGAGGAAAGCGCGCCGACACGATACGTCGCATCTCGTGGACGTCTTCGACGAGGACGTCCTTGCCGCCTTCAAGCGGCATGTGCCCCAGATCGGCCGGCGAAGCGGCGCTTCGCCCGTGCCCGATGTGGTCGTGCGCGCACACGGCGAACCCGCGATCGACGAGGAAGCGCGCGAAATCCTCGTAGCGGCCCGAGTGTTCCGCCATGCCGTGGACGATTTGCACGATGCCGCGCACGCGGGGTGCGTTTGCAGACGAAGCCGGCCCCGCTCCCGGGACCGGCTGCCACAAAACGCCCTTTATCTGGGAAGACCCGTCGTGCGATTTGAACCCAACCGATGATTTCTCAACCGGCTTTGCCATGTCCGCCTCCTTTTTCTCCTGCCCCTTTGCCGCCCTCGAGGGAAAACGCTACGAGAGAGCCCTGATGTCGGCGATGGTGATGGCTCCCTCGCGCATGATCTGCGGGTGGTCGCCCGTGCAGTCGACCACGGTGGACGACACGCCGCTTTTCGCCGAGTCGTCCCCGTCAGAGAGGACGACCGCGACCTGCGAGAGGATCTGCTCGTCGAGCTTGTCGAACGAGCAGGTCGGAGCGAGCCCCGACACGTTCGCCGACGTGGTGGCAAGCGGGCACCCAACAGCCTTTATAAGGGAAAGCGCGCAGTCGTTGTTCGGCATGCGAAGGCCGATGGTCCCCGCGCTCGACGCGAAGGCCTCAGGGACGAGAGGCGACGCCTTCACCACGAGCGTGAGCGGCCCCGGCCAGAACGTGCGCGCGAGCACGCAGGCGAACTCGGGTACGCCGGCGCCATAGCGCAGAAGGTCGTCGCGTTCGGAAACGAGCCATGAAATGGGCTTTCGCTTTTCCCGTCGCTTCACCTCGAAGAGGACGTCGGGGGAAGGGGCGCATGCGACGGCGACGCCTGCGCCGTACACCGTTTCCGTCGGGAACACCGCGACCTCGCCGCGCTTGAGCGCGGACACGGTCGCCTCGAACGTGTCGGAAGCATGGGACATGGGAAAAGCCAGCCTTTCGCATTGGGATAAGGGGCGCGCGAAGGCGCCCTGCCCCGAAATTGTATCACTCGGGCAAGTTGGCTATCATTTCCGATGGCGAAGGGTCGACGAGGAAAGGCGGGCGCCTTATGGGCGAGTTCCAGGAAAAGGTGTATGCGGCCGTGGAGCGCATCCCGAAAGGCAAGGTCGCGTCGTACGGCCTGATCGCGCGCCTGGTCGGGGCGCCGCGAAAAGCGCGGTTCGTCGGGTACGCGATGCACGGCAACCCCCGCCCGTGGGATGCGAGCGCGAACACGGGCATTCCCTGCCACCGGGTCGTGTTCAAGGACGGGCGCATCTGCGAAGGCTACGCGTTCGGCGGCCCCGAGGTGCAGCGCGGGCTTTTGGAGAGCGAAGGCGTTGCGTTTGCGGACGAGACCCACGTCGACATGGACGCCTGCCTTTGGGACGGGCATTCGAGCGGCGTCACTGATCGCGAGGGCATACCCGAGGGAGCCCCGATTGCCCCGCCCGCGGATTTCGACTGGGAAGCCGAGCTCGCGGAAGAATAGCGCCGGGCAGCTAGCGGCGCTCGGAATCGCCGCCGCATTCGAGGGCGATCGCCTCGGCGACGCGCAGGCCGTCGACCGCGGCGCTCATGATGCCTCCCGCGTACCCCGCGCCCTCGCCGCACGGGTAGACGTGCGTGCAGGGCTCGTCGTCGGCCGCGGTGGAGGCGGCACCTGTTGCGAGCCGTGCCTGGAAGTTCTTCCCGCGAACCATCCGCACGGGGCTTGAGCTGCGCGTTTCGGGCGCCGTCATCACCGCGTCGGGGTCGGCGAACCCGCGAAGCTTCGCATCGAGCAGGGGAAGCCCCCGCCGAAGCGCATCGCAGACGAAGCCGGGGAGGCACTCGGCAAGGTCGCACCACGCAACGCCCCTCGGGTAGGTCGGGCGCACGGCCGGTCGGGCGGCGGGCGCATCCACGGACCCCCGGCGGGTGCACGACGGCTCGCCGGCGAGAAAATCGCCGACCGTCTGAGCGGGCGCGGAATAGGGAGCGCCGCCGTTTCTTTCGGCGAGCTCGAAGGCGGCCCGCTCGACGCGGCGCTGAAGCGCGACGCCGGCGAGCACGTCGTCGCCCGGCAGATCGTCGGGTCGGACGTCGGCGAGCAGAGCGCTGTTGGAGTTTTCCCCGTCGCGGGCGAACCGGCTCATGCCGTTCACGACCACGCCGCCCTCCTCGCT
>CAKTSW010000297.1 GCA_934613165.1 uncultured Ellagibacter sp. | reverse complement strand
GCCGCGCTTGTTGGGGGCGAACCAACGAGAGATGATCTTCGGCAGAATGGCCATGAGCAGGCCTGCACAGCCGATGCCGCAGACAGCCCAGGTGACGATTGCCGCTGCAAGGCTCGTTCCGCCAAACAAGCCGAACAGGATGGTGCCGACGGAAGACAACGCGCAGGCGAGCGTCATCGCCCAACGCGTGCCGATCTTGTCGCCGAGCATGCCCCAAACAAGCGACAAGCCCGCGTAGAAGATCATGAACACCGAGGTGATCAAGCCGACTTCCGCATACCCGACGCCGAGCGTCTGGCGAACGGAGTCGAGCGCGATGGATGGAAGCCTCTGAGCAGCCAAAACAATGCCTGAAAGCAAGAAGCCGCCGAGGCAGATGACGAACGCGTAGTGCAGGCCACCTGATTTGGCCTGGGTATCCGCTTCTGTTTGAAGCATAGTTGTTCCTCCCCTTTTTTGGATATCCCTTTATTTAGACTGCTTTGATTCGAGAAAGAATCGCCCCGAATTTTTCCTTTCGGCGCGTTTTGCGGGTTTCCGCATTGCGATGCTTGTTGGCAAGCGCCTCGCGGTTGAACGCTTCCGCATAGGCATCGCCTTCGACCGCCTCGAGCTCAGCGTAGGCGCGCACCCGATCCGGATCTTTAAGAAGGGCTTCAGCCTTCTTCTTCATCTTCGCGGGAACGTAGATGTCGACACCGTAGTTTTTGTCGCGCTGAGTCGGAACGCCGAGCGCCATGATCGGATGATTCATCTTCATGGTTCCGCGGTCGATCCCGTAAATCGGGATGCTTGCCTCGCGGAAAAGATATGCCATCCCATCATATTCCCACGTCATCTTGATGTTCTTCAAAAACGACCACGTCATTTTCTTGAACTCTTCGATGTCGGTCACCGTCGTCCAGCCCTGTCGCTTTCGCGCCATGCGAATCCCCCTTTATCGCAGCAAAGCAGCGGTTTTAGCAGATGCGGGGGCCAAATCCCCAAGCCCCCGCATCCGATAAGCGTTAAATCAAGAACAACGCCGTCTTGTCGCCAAGCTCCTCGGCGCGCTTGGACATCTCTTCAACCGTGCCGTATTCCATGCAGAACGACTGGCAATGCTTGACGCATGCCGGCTTCTCGCCAGCCTCGACGCGCTCGGCGCACTGATCGCACAGCATGGTCGGAACGGGAACGTAGTCCCAATTCCACTCGCCCGGACGGGCTTCGAACGGCCCGACTTCCGTCAGCTTGATGCCCCACTTGCCCAAACCGCACTGCAGATGATTGCGGCAGGCGATTTCGCAGCTATGGCAGCCGGAGCAGTATTCGTAGTTGATAAGAAGTGCTTTCTTGCTCATTTTCTTCTCCTCTCGCTTCTCTCGGCTACCGACTAGTCATCCAGACCGGTGACGCGGCGGATGTTGCACATGTTCGACTTGTACGGAGTGCCCTTGTACATGCGCCCACAGCTGTCATTGGGAAGAAGCGTGTTGATGTTCGACTTGAAGGCTCCGAAGTAGTTAGGCGCTTCGCCGTCTTGCTCGGGGAACCACCACGCGTGCGTAGCATGAACCATGCCCGGCTTGATGACCGGCGAAACCTTGACCTTCAAGCGAGCCTTGCCGGAATCGTTGAAGACTTCGGCCCAGTCGCCTTCGGAGAGGCCGTATTCCTTGGCAGTCTCCGGGTTCACGGTGAGCACCGGCCACGGATCGATCTCGCGCATGCCCTTCACCTGGCGCCACTCGGAATGGAACTGCGTCCACTTACGGCCGCCCGTGGTAAGGATGATCGGGTACTTCTTCGCCATTTCCGGGTTGGCTTCCGCGCTGAACGGCGGGATCTCGAGCAGCGGCAGCGGCTCTTCGCCCCAGGACTCGAGCTGCAGCGAGTACAGCTCGATCATGCCGGTGACGGTGTTGAAGCCGGGCTGGCCGTCCGAGCGGAGCTCGCCGGTCTCGTACTTGCGGTAGTTCCAGCCGTTGAAGGAGAGGATGCCCTTGTGGCGCAGCTCGTCGAACGTAAGGCCCGTCGGCTCCACTTGGTTGTCCATGAAGTCCTCGATCGTGTCGAACTCGGCCCACGCCTCGGGGTTCAGGCGCTTGCCGAGCTCGAAGGTGACCTCGAGGTCGGACTTCGTCTCGCCGTATTCGACCGCCTTGACCTCGGCGCCGAGGTACGGGGTGTGACGCCCGTAGTGGACCTGAACGATGCCGTCGTGCTCCATGAACGTCGACACGGGCAGGAACAGATCGCACAGCGCCATAGCGGTCGGCGTCATGAAGAGGTCCTGGACCACGTTGAAGTCCATCTTCAGGCAGTCCTTGATCCAGCGCTGCGGCTCGGCCGGCATGCAGACGAGAGCGTTGCAGCTGTTGAACCAGATCATGCGCACGACGCGCTCGTCGTCGGGAAGCTCGAGCGCCGGCAGGATGGCGTCGGACTGGACGTTGGAGAGCGCGTTGCGCTCGATCGGCTCGCGGTCGTTGCCGATGCGGCTCTGCTTGTCCTCTTCGGAGACCCACTTGATCTGCTCGTAGCGCCATGCGCCGGTGAACGACGCCTTCGGGCCGAGAACGTTACCGCCGGGCACGTCGACGTTGCCGGTGATGGCGATGAGACTCAAGATGGCCTGGATATCGGAAAGCGCGTCTGCTTGCATCTCCATCGCGACGCCCATGAAGATGGCGCAGTTGCGGCCGGTGCCGTCCGCGGTCGCGTAGGCACGGGCGACCTTGCGCATGAGATCGGTCGGGACCTGCGTGAGCTTCTCGATCTCCTCGTAAGAGTACTTGTTGATGCGCTCGACGAGCCAATCGAAGCCGTACACCCACTTCTCCACGAACTCGTGGTCGTAGATGTCCTCGTCGAC
>CAKTSW010000296.1 GCA_934613165.1 uncultured Ellagibacter sp. | reverse complement strand
GCGTCGAGCGCGTGACCAAGGTGATGATGGTGGCGCTGTTCGCGGTGCTCATCGTGCTGTGCGTGCGCGCGGTCACGCTGCCGGGCGCCGAGGCGGGGCTGGAATTCTACCTCATGCCCGACTTCGGCAGGCTCTTCGCGGGGTCGACGCCCGCCGAGCAGTGGGCGACCTTCGGCGACGCGGTGTACGCCGCGATGGGCCAGGCGTTCTTCACCGTGTCGGTCGGCATGGGATCGATGTCGATCTTCGGAAGCTACATCGGCAAGGATCACCGCCTTATGGGCGAGGCGGTGCGCGTCGGCGCGCTCGACACGATCGTCGCGCTCATGGCGGGGCTCGTCATCTTCCCGTCGTGCTTCGCGTTCGGGGTGGAACCGGCGTCGGGCCCGAGCCTCGTGTTCATCACGCTGCCGGTGGTGTTCAACGCCATGCCGGGCGGCCAGATCTGGGGAACGCTGTTCTTCCTGTTCATGACGTTCGCGGCGCTTTCGACGGTGATCGCCGTGTTCGAGAACATCATGAGCTTTACGATCGACCAGTGGGGCACGCCCCGCAAGAAGGCATGCCGCGTGAACGGCCTGCTCATCGCGCTTTTGAGCATCCCCTGCGTGCTCGGATTCAACGTGCTTTCGGGCGTTTCCGTGCCGGGCATCGGCGACATCCAGTCAATCGAGGATTTCCTTGTGTCGAACAACATTTTGCCCTTGGGCGGGCTGTTCCTGGTTCTGTTCGTCACGAGCAAGCACGGCTGGGGGTGGAAGAACTTCCTTGCTGAGGCCAACACGGGGAGCGGCCTCAAGTTCCCGGCGTGGTCGTTCGCCTACATGCGCTACGTGCTGCCCATCGGCATGATCATCGTGTTCGTGATGGGCTATGCCCCCATCATCGCGAAATGGGTGGGGATGTAGGGGGCTTGAGGTTCGTCCGGGGGCGTTGGCCGGCCTGGGCATAGGGGCAGATGCGAAGTAGTAGTCGTTTTTGCCTGAAAAGTCGAATTTAGGGGAATGATAGTTTCCTGCCGTTTATAAAACCCCAGGTCAGAAAATGACGAACGCTCCGCATTCACCTGAATGACGCATCTGGGCCCCGGCAAAGGCAGTGCGCCGGCCCTAAATTCGCGATTGTTGGCAAAAACATACGATGGCAAGGATTTCGCCTCGCACTATATCGCGAAAAGCGACCGGGGCCCTGCTTGCCTTGATTGGCAAGCAGGGCCCCGGCTTGGTTAGGCGTATGCTTTAGCCGCTAGGCCTTCAGGTGCTTGTCAAGGAAGTCGACCATGATGTCGACGACCTGCGGCTGGTTGAACAGCGGGCCGCCGTGGGATGCGCCCGCTATGACGTAGCGGTCGGCCTCGACGCCTGCTTCGGTCAGGCGCTTGTACAGCTCCATGCTGGCGACGGGCGAGACGAGCGTGTCTTTATCGCCGTGCAGGATGAGAAATGCGGGGTCGGTCCCATCGATGTAGGTGAAGGGGCTTGCGGGCGCTGCGGTGTCGGGCGTGTCGAACACGGATGCGCCCTTGTTGTTGCCGAACGCCGTGCCGTTCACGAGCATGGCCTCGGTGGTCGCCGGGGAGTGATGTCCCTGCTCGATTTCTTCGGGAAGGCCGGCGCCGATGATCGTCAAGTCGGATACGCCGTACAGGTCGATGACGGCGTTGACCTTCGAGTCCTCCGAGGTGTTGTCGCCCTTGTCGAAATCGGCGATGTCGCCCGTGACGCCGAGCATCGTCGCAAAGTATCCGCCCGAGGAGTTGCCAACGGCGGCCACGTGGCTCTTGTCGATTTTGTAAGTGTCGGCGTTCGCTTTAAGCCAGCGTACCGCCGCCTTCACGTCGAGCAGGGGCTCGGGGAATTTGACGGTCGGCACAACGCGGTGCTGTACCGAGGCCACGGCGTAGCCTGCTTTCGCGAAAGCCATGCGGTGGACGATGTTGCCCTGAGGGTTCGACTTCGTGAAACCGCCGCCGTTCACGAACACGACGAGTGGGAGCGTCTCACCTTCGCCCGCCGAGGGCAGAAGGAGGTCGAGCTTGAGGTTGGTGGTGGCGTTCGTCTCGTTAATCGTTTTATAGACGATTCCCTGGATTTCGTTGATGGTAAGGTCGCTTATTTCGATGTTGAGAACATTGTCGCTTGTTGCTTCGGCAAGCGATGCGGATGCGATTCCCGTTGCCGCCTTGCTCGTGTCGTTAAAAGGTTCGGCCGCGACCGCTTTGGTGGTCTGCGTCGCGCAGCCGACCATGCCCGATCCGACGGCCGCCATTCCCATGAGGGCGCCAGCTTTAAAAAGGTCCCTACGGGTCATTGCGTCTTTCGTGATTCCCATGATGTCCCCTTTCGTTGTGTCTTGTGCGTATCCCCTCGTACAAGGTGAACGGTAGGAAAACGGCCGCGAAAGGGCCACCCATAAAATATGGTAATTTTGCCTAATGCCAGCTCAGGAGCTTGAAAATGCAAGAAAACGATTAACCGCTCAGCTACGACCGCGCAAGGTCGATCACTTCTTGCTTGGAATGCACGCCGAGTTTGCGATAGACGCTCTTCATATGGCTTTGCACTGTCCCGTTCGCGAGGCATAGCACCTCGGCTATCCGGTTGACCGTGTACCCGCGCGCCACGAGGAGCGCGATATCGGTCTCGCGCGGCGAAAGGGAGAAGGACGATTCGAACCATGCGCGCAGCGCGTCGTCGCTCTCTTGCGCGGTTGGTCGCAACGGCAGCTCCGGCGATGCAGCCAGAAGGGGATTTTCGCTGCTGCTTGTCGAATCGGGGGAAACCTGCGTCTGGGACTCCTCGCCCGTGGTGCTTGCATCCGGCGTGCTGTCCTTGGGTGACGGCAAGCGCAGCATTGCGAAC
>CAKTSW010000295.1 GCA_934613165.1 uncultured Ellagibacter sp. | reverse complement strand
GCGCGGTCGAAGAACTTCGTGCCGCCGACGATGCGGTAGGGCACGCCCGCGCGCAAGAGCATGTCTTCAAGCATGCGCGACTGCGCGTTCGTGCGGTAGAAGACCGCGACCTGGTTGTACGACATGCCCGACGAGCGCCGCTTCTCGATCTCGCCGGCGATCCAGCGCCCCTCGTCGCGCTCGTCGGTCGCCATGTAGACGTGGATCTTCTCGCCGTCTTCCGCGCTCGTGAAGAGTTTCTTCGCCTTGCGGTGCTGGTTGTTCGCGATCACCGCGTTCGCCGCTGCGAGCACGTTGCCGACGCTGCGGTAGTTCTGCTCGAGCTTCACGGTGTGGCAGTCGGGGTAATCCTGCTCGAACTCGAGGATATTGCGGATGTCGGCGCCGCGCCACGAGTAGATCGACTGGTCGTCGTCGCCCACGACCATGATGTTTTTGTACTTCTGCGCCAAAAGCCCGGTGATGGCGTACTGCGCGTGGTTCGTATCCTGGTACTCGTCGACCATGATGTAGCGGAAACGCTCCTGGTACGCTTCGAGCACGTCGGGGTGGTTCTTGAGCAGCAGGTAGGCGTACACGAGCAAATCGTCGAAGTCGAAGGCGTTGGCGGCGCGCAAGCGTTCCTGCAGCCGCGTGTAGACGCGCGCCGCCACCTTGCCCACGGGGTCTGACGCCTGCTTCTCGAACTCGGAAGGCACCTGGAGCTCGTTTTTCGCGGTGGAGATGCGGTTCATGAGCGCGTTTACCGGGAAGCGCTTCGGGTCGATGTCGAGCTCGGCCATGATCTCTTTGTAGAGGCGCTTCTGGTCGTCGGTGTCGTATATGGTGAAGCTCTTCGAGAAGCCGAGGCGCTCGGCGTCGGCACGCAGCATGCGCACGCACATGCTATGGAACGTCGACACCCACATGCCGCGGCACCGCGGGCCGATGATCCCCTGCAGGCGCTCGCGCATCTCGGCCGCCGCCTTGTTGGTGAACGTGATGGCCAGTATTTCCCACGGCGCCACATCGAGGTCGTCGACCAGGTGCGCGATGCGGTACGTGAGCACGCGCGTTTTGCCCGACCCCGCGCCCGCCAACACGAGCAAGGGGCCTTCAGTGCACTGGACGGCTTCGGCCTGCGGGCCGTTCAACGTGGAAATATCTACTGGCATGTGAATCCTCCGGAATTGTCGAATGCGACCGTCTATTGTACCCGAAGCGCACGCGCGCATCGACGCGCGCCACCGAACGAACAGGCGCCGGGGAACGCGGCGGCGCCGAAGCGCCGGGCGCCCGCCGACCCGGAAGCCCTCCGCTATAGACGGGCCGCGAGGGCGCGCACGGCGCGGATCCCCTCGTCGATTTCCTCTTCCGTCGTGAAGCCGCTGAAGCTTGCCCGCACCGCACCTTGCGACTCGGTGCCGAGCGCTCTGTGCATGAGCGGCGCGCAGTGGGCGCCCGGGCGCACGCAGATGCCGAAGTCCTGCCAAAGGCGCGCGGCTACCTCGCCCGAGTCGGCGTCGCCGAGGTTGAACGCGACCACGCCCGTGCGCCCCGCGCCCGCATGCCCGCCGTACAGGCGGACGCCGGGAACGCCCGCGATCCCGGCCTCGAAGCGCTCAACGAGCGCGCACGCCGCACCCGCGATCGCGCGCGGGTCCTTCCCGAGCACGTACTCGACGCCCGCCGCGAGCCCCGCGGCCCCGTGCGCGTTCGCGGTGCCCGCTTCGAGCGACTCTGGCATAACGCGCGGCTGGCGCTCCTCGAAGCTCTTCACGCCGGAGCCGCCCTCGAGAAGCGGCGCCACCTCGACGCCCTCGCGCACGGCGAGCCCGCCCGTCCCTTGAGGTCCGTAGAGGCTCTTGTGGCCGGTGAAGCACACGACGTCGACGCCGAGCTCGCCCATGTCGAGCGGATAGGCACCCGCGGTCTGGGCGGCGTCGAGCACGAAGAGCGCGCCCGCGTCGTGCGCGAGGGCCGCCATGCGCGCGACATCGTACACGTCGCCCGTCACGTTCGAAGCATGCGTCGCGACGACAAGGTCGGCGCCGCGGGCAAGCTCGCGCATGTAGGAATCCTCGTCGAGCGAACCGTCGGGCGCGATGCGCGCGACGCCGATCGAGCAGGCGCGTTCGTCGCGCGCGCGGAAAAGCGGACGCAGAGCGGAGTTGTGCGACGCCTGGGTGGTGACGGCGCGGCCCTGCGCGGGCAGAAGCGCATCGATCGCGATGTTCAAGGCCATCGTCGCGTTCAGCGTGAAGGCGACGCGCGACGACCCGCCCGGCACGCCGAAGAGCCGCGAAACGGCCTCGCGCCCGTGGAAAAGCGCCATCGAAGCTTCGATCGCGGGCCCATGAGACCCCCTCCCCGGACCTCCAAACGAGGTAAGCGCCGCGTTGACGGCGTCGATGACGGTCTGAGGTTTCTTGAGCGTTGTCGCCGCATTGTCGAAGTAGATCACCGCACGCCCCTTTTCCCTTGGGTCATTTGGAGTAAAGTTACCTTTGAATGATAATCCATTCGCAAAGGAGCGAAGATATGCCCGAAGAACGTAAACCGATTCAAATCATCTTGCTCACCGGATATCTCGGCGCCGGCAAGACCACGCTTCTCAACCACATTCTCTCGAACCGCGAGGGAATCAAGGCCGCGGTCATCGTGAACGACATCGGAGAGGTGAACGTCGACGCGGCGCTCATCGCGAACGACGGCTTTTCCCAGATGGACGGCGAGCTGATCCCGCTCACGAACGGCTGCCTCTGCTGCACGCTTTCCGACGACTTGGCGAAACAGCTTTCCGCCATCGCGGAATCCGGCGACTTCGACTACATCATCATCGAGGCGTCGGGCATCTGCGAGCCCATCCCCATCGCCTACATCATCTC
>CAKTSW010000294.1 GCA_934613165.1 uncultured Ellagibacter sp. | reverse complement strand
CGTCGATCTTGAGCGCTTCGACGCCGCAGACGCACGGCGCGCCCATGCCGCGGGCGATGACGGCGGCATGCGAGGTTTTGCCGCCATGGGAGGTGAGGATGCCCTCGGCGGCGATCATGCCGGCAAGGTCGTCGGGGTTGGTCTCCCAGCGGACGAGCACGCACTTCTTGCCCGCTTCAGCTGCGGCGACGGCGTCGGCCGAGGAGAACACGGCTTCGCCGACGGCGGCGCCGGGGCTCGCGTTCAGACCGCGGGCGAGCACGTCGTAGTCGGCGTTCTTGTCGAACTGCGGATGGAGCAGCTGGTCGAGCTGCTCGGGAGCGACGCGGCGGACGGCTTCCTTCTTGTCGATGAGGCCTTCCTTCTCCATGTCGATGGCGATATGGAGCGCGGCGGCGGCGGTGCGCTTGCCCACGCGGGTCTGGAGCATGTAGAGCTTGCCCTGCTCGATGGTGAACTCGATGTCCATCATGTCGTGGAAGTGGTTCTCCAGGAGCACGAAGATCTCCTCGAGCTCGCGGCCCGCTTCCTCAAGGCCGTCCACATGCTTGAGGTCGGCGATGGGGCTCGTGTTGCGGATGCCGGCGACGACGTCTTCGCCCTGGGCGTTGACGAGGTAGTCGCCGTAGAACTCCTTCGCGCCGTTGGCGGGGTTGCGCGTGAACGCGACGCCCGTGGCGGAGGTGTTGCCCTTGTTGCCGAAGACCATGCACTGCACGTTGACGGCGGTGCCGAGGTCGTCGGAGATCTTGTTCTTCTTGCGGTAGAGGACCGCGCGCGGGTTGTTCCAGCTGCCGAACACGGCTTCGATGGCGAGCTTCAGCTGGACCATCGGATCCTGCGGGAAGGCCACCTTGCCGTCGACGACGAGCGAGGGGTACTTCTCGCCCGAGACGTTCTCGGTGAAGATGCCCTTGAACTCGCCGACGAGTTCCTGCAGGTCATCTGCGGTGAGGTCGGTGTCGGAAGAGACGCCGCGGACGGCCTTCATGGCGTTGATGGCGTTTTCGAACAAATCGCCGTCAAGCCCCATGACGACGTTCGAGAACATCTGGATGAAGCGGCGGTAGGAGTCCCACGCGAAGCGGGGGTTCTCAGTCTGCTTGATGAGGCCGTGGATGGACTGGTCGTTCAAACCGAGGTTCAGAACGGTGTCCATCATGCCGGGCATCGACATGGGTGCGCCGGAGCGGACGGAAACGAGCAGCGGGTCCTCGGCGTCGCCGATTTTCTTCCCGATGCGCTGCTCAAGGTCGAGACGGTACTCGTGGATGGTGTCGAGCACGCCTTCCGGCCACACGTTGCCGGCATTCGCGTACTCCATGCAGGTCTGACAGGAAATGGTGAATCCCGGGGGGACGGGAAGGCCGATATTGGCCATTTCGGCGAGGTTCGCGCCCTTGCCGCCAAGCGTAGCCTTCATGTTGGTGTTACCCTCGGTTACGTTGTTTCCCTGAGCGTCTTTGCCGAATGCGTAGACGCGCTTCACTGGTTCGGTCACCTTGTTCTCCTTACAAGCTCCGGTTACCTTATGCCCTCACGCAGGCAGGGCCCGTCAACGGCCCCGCCGCAAATTTGGGAACTAGTTAATCATAGCAGTCTGAGCAGGATGGATGCGCTCGTAGTACCGCATTATTTCCTGAGCGGTCTCTTCTACGGCGCGGTGTTCGGTGTGAACGACGATGGCGCCGAGCCTGCGCATGAGGGCGCGCGCCTTTTCGAGGTCCTCGTAGACGAACGTGGGGTCGGCGTATTCGCTCGCCACCCCGGCCGCGTTGCCGAGGCGCCGCTCGCGGATGCTCACGAGCACATCGGGCGTGGTCATGAGGCCGAACAGGCGCGTGCGGTCGACGTCGTAGATTTCGCGCGGCGGCTCGGTCGAAGGATCGAGCGGCACGTTCGCGACCTTGTACCCCTGCTGGGAAAGGTAGATCGACGTGGGGGTTTTCGAGGAGCGCGACACGCCGAGGAGCACGATGTCGGCCTGCGTGAGGTCCTGGGGGTTGCGCCCGTCGTCGTGGGCGATGGTGAACTCGATCGCCTCGATGCGGCGGAAGTAGCTCTGGTCGGCCACGTGCAGGCCGCCCGGCTTCGCGGTCGGCTCGAGCCCCGACGTGAACGCAATCGCGTTGATCGCGTCGGTCATGAGGTCGACCGCGACGATGTTGGTGTGGGACGACACGTATTCCGAAAGCTCCTGGCGCAAATCGGAGTTGACGATCGTGTAGAAGACGAGCAGCTGGTCGGAACCGGTTTCCTCAAGGTGCCGGGCGGCGTGGTCCTCGAAGAAGCGCTCGATCTGGCCGGCGTTTCGCACCTTCGGCAGAACCTCGATGCAGGGGTTGCTCACGCCGAATTGGGTGGCGGCGGCGCGGGCAACCGCCTGCGCCGTCAGTCCCACCGAGTCGCTGATCACGTGAATCGTCGGTATGGGTGTCGTGTTCTCGTGCACAACGAAATCCTTCAATTACTTGTGCGCCTTCTTCGACACGAGGCCGAAGTCGGCGACGTCCTCGAAGACGCCGACGAAGCGGTTGAGCAGGCGCAGGCGGTTCTCGCGGAGCTTCTCGTCCTCGTCCATGACCATGACGTCCTCGAAGAACGCGTCGATGGGCTCCTTCAAGGCCGCAAGGGCGCCGCAGGCGGCGTCGAAGTCCTTATCGGCAAGCGCCGCGGAAACCTTCTTCTCCCCTTCCTCGCACGCGGAGAGCAGGGCGCTTTCGGCGTCGCCGAGAAGCGCAGGCTCGACCTTGGCGCCGAGGGTTTCGTCGGCGAGGTTGTGGGCGCGCGCGAAGGCGCTGGCGAGCGCCTCGAAGATTTCAGGCTCGTCGGCACGGGCGGTGTCGAGGGCGCGGGCGCGGGCGATGAACTCGGCCGGAT
>CAKTSW010000293.1 GCA_934613165.1 uncultured Ellagibacter sp. | reverse complement strand
GCTCGGAAAGCTCGGCCGCCTCGCACACGTACTTGGCGATCGCGGGAACCGGCCACGTTCCCAGGTCAACCTGCGCGTTCACCTGGGCATTCAACGCGCGGTTGAGGTTCTCGGTGATACCGCCGCCCGTGATATGCGCAAGCGCACGCACCGCGCCCGGGCACTCGCCGAGCACGGAGAGCACCTGCTTCACGTAGATGCGCGTGGGGGTGAGCAGCGCCTCGCCCACCGACTGGCCGCCGAGCGCCTCCACCGGCGCCAGCAGTTCCTCGCGGCTCTTGCCTTCCACGCACACCTTGCGCGCGAGCGAGTAGCCGTTTGAATGCAGGCCCGACGACGCAAGCCCGATGAGCACGTCGCCCTCGCGCACGCTTTCCGGGTCGAGCATCTTCGGGCGGTCGGCCACGCCCACGGTGAAGCCCGACAGGTCGTAATCGTCAGGGTCCATAACGCCTGGGTGCTCGGCCATTTCCCCGCCGATGAGGGCGCACCCCGCCTGACGGCAACCTTCGCCGATGCCGGCCACGACCTCGGCCACATGCTCCTTCTTGAGCTTGCCGATCGCGATGTAGTCGAGGAAGAACAAAGGCTCGGCGCCGCAGGCCAAAATGTCGTTCACGCACATGGCCACAAGATCGATGCCCACCGTGCCGTGCTTGCCGACGAGCTGCGCCACCTTGAGCTTCGTGCCCACGCCGTCGGTGCCGGAAACGAGCAGCGGGTCTTCCATGTCCTTCGCCGCGGCGATGGAGAACAACCCGCCGAAGCCGCCGATGTCGCCCACCACTTCAGGGCGGTAGGTGGAATGGACGGTTTCCTTGATCGCGTCAACCGCTCGCGCGCCTTCCGCCGTGTCGACGCCGGCGGCCGCGTAGGTGATTTCCTCGCTCATTTAGTTCTCCTTGCTCTCTTTTTCGTACGCTTCGGCGAAATCGCTTTTCGTAAGGAAGCTCTTCTTGGCAAGCGACGCCGGGATGTCCACCGGGTAATCGCCCGTGAAGCAGGCTTCGCAGAACCCTTGATGCTCGGCGCCCGCCACCGATTCCCGCAACCCGTCGACGCTGATGAAGGCGAGCGAGTCGGAACCGATCCACTCGTTCATCTCCTCGAGCGTCATGTTCGCCGCGATGAGCTGGCTTCGCGTGTCGGTGTCGATGCCGTAGAAGCACGGCCAGGTGACCTCAGGGCTCACGATGCGAAGGTGCACTTCGGCCGCGCCCGCGTCGCGCAACATCTCGACGAGCTTCTTCGACGTGTTGCCGCGCACGATGGAGTCGTCGATGACGACGAGGCGTTTGCCCGAGATGACGCTCGGCAACGGGTTCAGCTTCAGGCGGATGCCGAGCTGGCGCATGGCCTGCGTGGGCTGGATGAACGTGCGACCGACGTAGCGGTTCTTCACAATGCCGTCGGAATACGGGATGCCGCTTTCGGCGGAGTACCCAAGTGCTGACGGGATGCCCGAGTCGGGAACGCCGAGCACGAGGTCGGCCTCGACCGGCGCCTCGCGCGCGAGGATGCGGCCCATGCTGCGACGCGCCTGGTAAACGCTCTGCCCGTCGAGCACTGAGTCGGGGCGCGCGAAGTAGACGTACTCGAAGATGCACGCCGCGGGGCGCGCCGGCGGTACAGCCTGTTCGGACACGAGCCCTTCCTCGTTGATGCGGATCATCTCGCCGGGAGCCACGTCGCGCACGTATTCCGCGCCGACGATGTCGAGGCCGCACGTCTCGCTGGAAACGACCCAGCCGCGGTCGCCGGGAAGCTTTCCCAGGCACAACGGGCGAATGCCGTTGGGGTCGCGGAAGGCGTAGAGCGTGTCGGGGCTTGCAAGCACCATCGCATAGGCGCCGCGCAGATGCTCCATGACGTAGCGGATGCCGTCACGCAGATGGTGTGTCTGCTGCGTGATGTGGCCGATTGCCTTCGCCGCGACCTCGGAGTCGGTGGCCGAACGGAACTGCACGCCCTCGGCGATGAGGCGCGTGCGGATCTCGTTGGGGTTCACGAGCGTACCATTATGGGCAAGCGCGATGAGCACCTTGTCGATCGCCGAGATGTGCGGCTGAGCGGCGTCCCACGAATCGGCGCCGCCGCTCGTGGAGTAACGCGCGTGCCCCACAGCGACGAACCCGTCGAGCGCAGCGAGGCTCGCCTCGTTGAAGACCTGGGTGACGAGCCCCAGATCCTTCGTGACCATGATGGTCTCGCCGTCGCCGACGGCGATGCCCGCGCTTTCCTGGCCGCGGTGCTGAAGAGCCTGCAGGCCGAAGCAGGTCATGCGCGCCACGTCTTCCCCCGGGGCGTACACGCCGAACACGGCGCAGGCTTCTTCGAGGCGGTCGGGGCGCTCGCCCGGCAGTATCGAAGTGCTCATGAAACGATCTCCTTTGCTGCATCGTCTATGTTCGAGGCGGCTTGCGGGTCGACCAAGTCAGCGCCCGAGCCCCCTTCGCTTGCGTTGGCTTGGCCGGCCGAGCCGTCGAGCAAGGTGCTCGAGCCGCTTCCGGCCTCCGCGAATTCAACGGGCACGCAGTACAGGACGTAGCGCGCGTCGGAATTGCTGTCGCAGGTGGAAAACATGAAGAGTCGGGAAACGTCCTGCGCCGACGGGGCCGCAGGGTAGGGCGAGACGACGCTGCGGTCGATCTTGTCCTGCGTGTACGCCGTGAAGTCGGCATCGGTCGCGAACTGGGTCTGGGCAATCGGTTCGGATCCTGCGCAATGAACGAGGGAAATCGAATTCAGGCGGTAATTTCCCTTCGGGGTGAGCAAATACACGTTGCGGTGCGCGTTGAACTGCGTGCTGTCGGCGAAGTCGGCCAGAGCGGCGAACATCTCGCCGTTCTGGAGATGGTGGCCCTGCACGAGGTTGTTCTTGACGGAGAA
>CAKTSW010000292.1 GCA_934613165.1 uncultured Ellagibacter sp. | reverse complement strand
TTAAGGAGGTGCAAGTTCGTGAACGATCCGATTACGGTCGTGCCCCGGGTGATCGGGGCCCTCATCGCCGTCGTGCTTCAGATTGCGCTTGCGCCGAACATCGCGCTTTTCGGTGTGGTTCCTAACTTCATCATGGCCTACGCGCTTGCCGTCGCCATCGGCTGCCCCGACCAGTCGGGGCCGGTGTTCTTCTTCGTGTTGGGCCTTCTGTTCGACCTTTTAGGCTCGGGCCCTGTGGGAGCCATGGCGTTTCTCCTGCTCGCGGTCGCGATGCTCGCGAAGCGCGCCTACCTTCTGCTCGACAACGACACGCTTTTCATCCCGTTGTTCCTGATCGTCGCATCGACGCTCGTCATCGAGATCTTCTACGCGGTGTTCATGATGGCGTTCGGCGCAGGCGTGGGCCTTCTTGACGCGCTCGTTTTCAGGGCCCTGCCGTGCACCGTCTACAGCGGCCTTATCGGGCTCGTCCTCTATCCGATCGTCGTGCGTGTCTTGGGCCAGCCGATTCAGCAGCAGCCTGGGATGCCTCACCTTCGCTAGGGGGCAGCCGTGCTCATCGCCATTCTTTCGGCTATCCTCGCGGCGCTCGCCGTCGCGGCCATCATCGTGCTCGTGCTCGTCATGCGCTCACGCAAGCAGACCCCGTACGCCGGCGGGCAGAAGAAGGAGTTCCAACAGCTTTCCACCGTCGGCGTGGGGACGAACGAGCCCATCGGGCGGGGGAAGAAGAAGCAGCGCCCCGAGAACGACGTGCAGGTTTCCTCGGGGCACGCGAACTCCAAGAAGCCGGCCGACGATTTGAAGTCCCGTTTCGCGGGTGTCGGCATCTTCTCCGCCGCCATCTTCGGCGTGCTCGCGGCGCGTCTGTGGGGCATGCAGGTGCTCTCGAAGGACGACTACGCGAGCGAGGCCGCGAAAAACCTCTACACCACTGTGTCGACCCCGGCGCCGCGCGGCTACATCTGCGACGCCGATGGCACGCCGCTCGTGAAGAACCGCTCGAGCCAGACCGTGCTCGCCGACGCCGACGTCGCCGACGACCACGACGTCGTCGCGCGCCTGTCGGCGGTGCTCGGCATCCCCGCGACCATCGTCCGTCAGCGCATCCAGTCGACCACCGCCGGCGCGCAGAGCCAGCGCGTCGTGGCGAGCGACGTGCGCCTGCGCGATGTCGCGTTCATCGCCGAGCACTCCGATGCGTTCTCGGGCGTAACCGTCGAGACGCGCACGGTGCGCGACTACCCCTACGGCGCGCTTTGCGCCCATGCGCTCGGCTACACGGGAACGCCGAGCGACACCCAGATCTCGAACGCGCCCTCGAACCGCGACATCGAGCTTACCGACGACGTGGGCAAATCGGGCATCGAGCTCGCCTACGACAACCTGCTCGCGGGCGACCACGGGCAGCGCGTCGTCACGGTCGACGCCCAGGGCAACGTGGTCGACGTGGTGAGCGAGACGAAGGCGACGCGCGGGTCGGACGTGTACCTCACGATCAAAGGCACGGTGCAGTACGCCGCCGACCAGGCGTTGGCCGAGCTCATCGCGCCGTCGGGCGGCGTCATCGGCACGGGCAAGGGCGTCGGAGGCGCGGTCGTCGCGATGGACGTCCGCGACGGTTCCATCCTTGCGCTTTCAAGTTACCCCACGTTCGACCCCACCAACTGGGTCGGCGGCCTGTCGACCGAGGCGAACGCCGTGTACAACTCCGACGAGGCCCATGCTCCTTTGCAGAACCGCGTGACCGCGGGGCTTTACGCCGCGGCGTCCACGTTCAAGCCGTTCACCGGGCTTGCCGGGCTCGAGTACGGATTCGCCGAAGGGAGAACCTGGGACTGCACGGGTTCTTGGGACGGCTTCAACACGGGTTCGCCCCAGCGCTGCTGGAACCACAACGGGCACGGCATCCTCGATTTCCACGGCGGCATCGTGAACTCCTGCGACGTCGTGTTCTACGAAATCGCGAAGAGCTTCTTTCTGGCAAGCAAGAGCCAGGGCGGCAGCATTTCCGACACCGCCATCCAGGAAACCGTCGAGAAGTACAACTTCGGCAAGCAGGCCGGCATCGACATCGGCGGCGAGGTCGACGGGCGCGTGCCCACGCCCGAATGGAAGGCCGAGCGCTGGAAGAACGTCCCCGCGAACGCGACGTGGACCGGCGGCGACTACACCAACATGATCATCGGCCAGGGCGACGTGCAGGTGACGCCTTTGCAGGTGGCCGTCGCCTACGGCGGGCTCGCGACGGGCAAGATCGTGAAGCCGCACCTGCTCAAGGAGGTGCGCAACGCCTCCAACCAGGTCGTCGTGAGCTACGAGCCCGAGGTCGTCACCGAACCCGACGTCGACCAGAACCACGTCGAGACGGTGAGAAGCGCCCTGCGCGGCGTCGTCACCGACAACGCCGAGATCGCGGAGCTGTTCGCCTCATCCGGTATCAAGGCAGCCGGCAAGACCGGCACGGCCGAGCACACCGACAAAGGCGACGACGCGTGGTTCGCATGCTATGCGCCCTACGACGACCCGAAGTACGTCGTCGTGTGCGTCGTCGAGCAGGGCGGCGGCGGATCGGCCGTCGCGGCGCCGCTCGGCGCGAAGGTGATGGAGGCCGTCATGGAGGCCGATTCCGGTGCCGCCGATGAAAGCTCCATCGGACGCATCGCCGGGTCGACCGGACAACAGGTGGAAGGGCTCGACACGAAGAGCTCTGGGCGCTCGGACTAGGGAAGCGAGGTGCAGACATGGCATTGCCCCAAATCAACAGCGTGAAAACCCCTGACCCGGGTGCCGCGCGCGCACAGCGCCCCGCGTCTGGCAGGCTTCCTTTGGTGAACCTGCCGTTCGTTCTCATCATCGTGGTGCTCGTCGGCTACGGGCTTTTGGTGTGC
>CAKTSW010000291.1 GCA_934613165.1 uncultured Ellagibacter sp. | reverse complement strand
GCGCGGCGAAGACAGCGGCGGCGCCGGCGAGCTTCAAGGTGGCGTTCATCGACGAGCTCTACCGCGCCACGCCCGACGACATCGCCGGCAACCCGCTCGTCATCGAGGAGGCATAAGGCCATGAACACGCTCGTTGCCGTTGCGATCGCGCCCTTCGGCGTGGGGGACGAACTCGCGCCCGAGGTCGCCGAAGTGGTCAAGGTCATCCGCGAATCGGGGCTTCCCAACAAGACGTACTCCATGTTCACCGAGATCGAGGGCGAATGGGGCGAGGTCATGCGCGTGGTGCGCGACGCCACGTTCGCGCTCGCGGAAAAGGGCATACGCACCGAGGTCGTGCTGAAGGCCGACGTGCGCCCGGGGCACACGAACATGATGGACGGCAAAGTGGCCCGCGTCGACGCGATACTGGAGGGGTAAGGCTTATGCATGCGAATATGAGGAAAACGCTCGACATCTCGTCGTACCTGGTCATCGGGCCGGAAAACACGCTCGGGCGCCCAATCGAGGACGTTATCGGCGCCGCTTTAGGCGCGGGCTTCACCTGCGTGCAGGTTCGCTCGAAAGTGTGCTCCGCGCGCGAGCTCATGGCGTGCGCGAAGACGGCCGCCGAGGCCGTCGAGCGTGCAGGCGCGAGCGAGCGCGTGGCGCTGCTCGTTGACGACAGGCTCGACGTGGCGTACGCCGCGCGCGAGGCGGGCGTGAAGGTCGACGGCGTGCACGTGGGTCAATCCGACGTGCCGGTCGAGGCGTGCCGCAAGCTGTTAGGGCCCAACGCTATCGTCGGGCTTTCGGCGCGCGCGGACGAGATGCTCGAGTACGTGAAGACGGCCGACATGAGCCTTGTGGACTACCTGGGCGTGGGGCCCTTGCACGAAACGGCGACCAAGCCCGACTGCGGGCGCGCCCAAGACGGCACCATCATCACGAAAAGCATCGACGACCTGCGCGAACTCGCCGAGGCAAGCCCCGTTCCCATCGTGGTCGGGGGTGGCGTGAAGACGGTCGACATCCCGCTTGTGGCAAGCACGGGGGTGGACGGCTTCTTCGTGGTGTCGGCCGTGTGCGCGGCGGACGACCCGGCACGCGCCGCCCGCGAACTCGTCGACGCCTGGAGGGCAGCGCACGCATAGGAGGGGCGATCCCGACCGTGGCAAGCGCACGCGTAAGGGGCAACTGTGGCGCCGCCGTGCGCCCGACAGGCGTTCCCGATAAAAGAAAAGGGAGCGCTCGGATAACCCGAGCGCTCCCTTGCGGGCTTGCCGCCCCGATATCTTCGTGCCCGGGTGGCGGGTTTCTCCGATCGTCCGGGCACGCTCGCTTTAGTCGCCGAGTTTCGACTTGAACTTCCAGTAGCCGAGCTCCTTCGTGATCTCGGTGCCTTCCTCGTTCGCCTCGCCGAGCCATACCTGGATGGTCTCGATGCGGATGACCTCCTTGAAGCCGGTCGGGTCGACCTCGATGCGCTCCTCGAAGAGATTGCCCGGCGTGAGGAAGCGCGACACACGGGCGAGCGCGTCGGTGAGGTTGTCGAACGTGTAGGTGTAGACCGCGTCGGTCCCGTGGAATTCCTTGATGCGCACAAGATATTTCTTCATCGCGAATCCTTTCTTCAGTGCGCCGAAGCCGGCGCGTGCCAGGCGATGCCGAAGCATCGCGCCCCGAACACCCGAAAGCCGGGCAGGAAGGGGCTTTCGGCCAATTATACCCTTCCCGGCCATGGCGCCTTCGTCAAATGGGAAGCAGCCCGAGGCGGGTTCCTTGGCTTTCGCGGGGAGGGCGGCCGTGACCGTTGCTCGCGAACGTTTCGCCGCCTGCATGTCGCGCCCGCCGAAGCGCAGACACTCTACTCTTTTTGAGTCGCTCATCTTTTCGCGGGTCACTTCATGTTGAAGTGCGGATGAATTACGCTAGCGTCAGAAGACGACAACTTGCATGAAGGGGGTTCCCATGCATTACGGCCAAGGGGCGTTCTACCGCCCGCTTTTCGAAAACGAGATCCTGCAGCTGCAGGTGCAGTGCGGCTGCTCGCACAATGCTTGCGCGTTCTGCGACATGTACCGCGAGCCTTTCGCGCCCTCGCCGCGCGAGGAGATCCTCGCCGACATAAAGGAAGCGGCGAGCGCCTATCCGTACACCAAGCGCGTTTTCCTGACCGGCGGAAACGCGTTCTGTCTGCCGCAGGACACGCTCATGTTCGTGCTTGACGAGGTGGCGAAGCGCTTCACGTCGGCGACGGTTGGCGCGTTCGCGCGCGTGACCGACATATCCCGCAAGACCGACGACGAGCTCGCGGCGCTCGCGAAGGCGGGCATGTGCGACATCTCCATCGGCACGGAAAGCGGGCTCGATTCGGCGCTTGCCCAGATGGGGAAGGGGTTCACCGCGGCCGACAGCCTGTGCGAATGCCTACGCCTCGACGCGGCGGGGCTTACCTACGACCTGTTCTATCTCATCGGGATGGCGGGTGCGGGCAAGGCGAACGAATCCGCCGAGGCGACGGCCAAGCTGTACAGCCAGCTTCACCCTAACCGCATCATGATCCATACGATGACCGCGTTCAAGGGCACCCGCCTTCGCGGGATGATCGACGCGGGAGAGTTCGCGCCCGCCGGCGAGCTTGAGAATATTCACGAGCTGCGCCGCTTCGTCGAGCTTCTGAACTGCGACAACGAGGTGTTCATCCTCGGGAACCACATCGGCAACGCCGCCCCCGTCTCGGGCAACGTTCCCTCGCAGCGCGCGCAGATGCTCGAATCGTACGACTACGTGCTCTCGCACGCCAACGAGGCGCATCTTGCGCGCTACCGCGCCTCGATGCGCTCGATTTAGCTTTCGGACGAAACGCGAGGCCCGGGGAAGCGGGCGCTTCGGCCTATCGATAGCCGGAGCGCCCGTTC
>CAKTSW010000290.1 GCA_934613165.1 uncultured Ellagibacter sp. | reverse complement strand
GAGTCCATCGAGTCCCTCGGCCTGAAGGAAGGCGCCAAGGCTGTCGCCATCATCAAGGCCACCGACGTCATGGTCGCCGTTGACTAACGTGCGATCGAAGGCGGCGGACTAGGGCTGCTGTCAAGACTGACCAGGCATTTCGCAGGTGGCCGACGCCTCAGCTCTCGTAGATGATTATTCCGGCGTTGGCCGCTTCGTAACCTTCGATTGCCTCGATCTCGTCGTGGAAAGCTTGGCTTTCCGTGATTCTGCGGATTTCCCGTATGAAGGGTGCGGTGCGCGAGGTCTTCTCGATCGCGATGTCGAGCCATTCGGTTTGCAGCGGAACGAACGCGAGCCCTGGAACCCTTCTGGCCAAATGCTCGATCCCGACCGCGACGTCGGCGTACCCCTTAGCCACGAGCGTCGCCGCGTCGAGGCCGGTCGAGCATTCCCGGTCGTAGCCTTCGATAGTTTCGGGGCGCGCCTCGAGTGAAAGCAGTTTCTCGTCGAGAAGCACTCGCGTCCCGCATCCTCTCTCCCGATTGGCCAGGCGCACGTCTTCGCGCAGAAGCCCGCCCCATGTGGTGAGCTTCTTGGGATTACCCTCCTTGACAATGAAGCCCTGTTTGCGCTTCAGAAGGCGAATCACCACGACGGGCATTCCCGGCGCGATTCGCTGCACGGAGGGAACGTTGTAGGTGTTCGTGCGAAGGTCGTACAGGTGGACGAGCGCCGCATTCGCTTGTCGTCCGTACAGGTTGACGAGCGCGGTGTAGCTTCCCGCGTAGGCGCGCGAAACCGGCAGCCCTGCGGCGCTCAGCGCATGTGCGATGATGTCTCCCGAAAGATCGTTGCCGGCGATGACGAACGGCGCGCGGTCGTCGAGCGAAAACGTTCGGGAGAATCCAGGCGCGTCGGCGGAAGCGCCGCTGCCGGGGCAGTTTTCGCCATCGAACTGGCTCGATGCGGCGATTTCGTTTCCTTTTCCGGTGGTTGCGCGCGTGTATGCTTCGATGTCGCGCAGAGTGAATCGGAGCTTCCGCCCAACGCGATACGACGCAAGCTCGCCCGACTGGGCAAGCCGGTACACCGAGTTCTTGGAGACTCGCAGCATTCCGGCGACCTCTTCGGCCGTGAGCGCATCGTCGTCGAACATCGTTCTCCTTGGGTTAGTTAATTCCAAAACACGAATAATAGTATCACAAGAATAATACAACGCCGAACGATCCGCATTGCGCGGACGGGCCGTATTCTTTGGGCAGGTCTTCTCGCTCATTACTAGATACAGTCCTATAATGGATGCCATTGAAAGCGAACCGAGAGGAGACTTCCCCGTGCTTTTCACCGACATCGACATCCTCGACGAGAATCTCGACTACAAGGCCCATCAGTGGGTGGGCGTCAAAGACGACAAGATCGCCTACATCGGCGACGCGGCCCCCGAAAACGCCGCCGACTACGGCGAGACCTACGACGGGCGTGGCCGCTTGCTCATGCCGGCGCTCTATAACGCGCACACGCATCTGCCGATGACGCTTCTGCGCGGCTACGCGGAAAACGTGCCGCTGCAGGAATGGCTCAACAACCTGGTGTGGCCTTTCGAGGCGAAGATGACCCCCGAGGACAACTACTGGGCCACCAAGCTCGCCCTCGCCGAGATGGCGCGCTACGGCACGGTCAGCGCGTCGGACATGTACTACGCCACCGACGAGCGCGTGCAAGCGGTGGGCGAGGCTCACATGAAGATGAACGTCTGCGAGAGCGTGCTCTACTTCGAGCCGAAGCCGTTTTCGGACTATCCCATGTGCGAGAAGATGGAGCGCATCGTCAAGCAGTACCACGGCGCGCAGGACGGCCGCATCCGCGTGGACTACAACATCCATGCGGAATACACGTCCAACCCCATCACCTGCACCGATATCGGTAAAGTTGCGAAGGAAGCGGGGCTGTCCATCCACATCCATATCTCCGAGACGAAAAGCGAGCACGAGGAGTGCAAGGAGCGCCATAACGGCCTGACGCCGGTGCAGTACTTCGAGAGCATCGGCGTGTTCGACGTGCCGGTGGTGGCGGCGCACTGCGTGTGGGTCGACGACAAGGACATCGCCATCTTGAAGGAACGCGGCGCGACGGCGGTGCTCAACCCCGCGTCGAACATGAAGCTCGCGAGCGGCTTCGCGCCCGTGCAGAAGCTGCTTGACGCCGGCGTGAACGTGGCGCTCGGCACCGACGGTATGGCCTCGAACAATAACCACGACCTGTTCCAGGACATGTACCTCATGGGCACCATCTATAAGGGTCATGAGCTCGATCCCGCGATCATCTCGCCCAAACAGGTCATCACCGCAGCCACGCGTGGCGGCGCACTTGCCCAGGGGCGCCCGGACTGCGGGCTTGTGAAGGTGGGCATGAAGGCCGACCTCACTGTGCTCGACACCACGGGGGCGTCATGGTGCCCCATGACGAATCCCGCGGTCAACGTCGTGTTCTCGGGCCATGGGTCGGACGTCGTGCTCACGATGTGCGACGGTGCCGTGGTCTACCGCGACGGCGAGTGCCCCGGCATCGACCTGGAAAAGGTGAAGGCCGAGGTTTCCGCGCGCACGAAGCGCATCATCTCCGAGCTGTAACGTCATCGTGCGATGCGCTTGATGGAAAGGGCCGTGGCTGCATGCTGCGGCCCTTTTCTCGTCTTGGCCGGCGCGGCACGGCTCACCCGATTCCGCTTCGGGCTGAGGCATTTCCCACCGACCTGCTAGGTTGAACGGCTGGGCGCGAAGGCCTAGGCTTGAAGTCTCGTGTGGAGGCCGACGGTCTCGCTCGGCACAGCGGCAAAAGGAGAGAAGCCCTATGAACGTGTTCATTCCCGATGGTCGGATCGACCAGTTCATCTTGGAGGATATGCCCTACATCGACCTTACGACC
>CAKTSW010000289.1 GCA_934613165.1 uncultured Ellagibacter sp. | reverse complement strand
ACCCGCAACATGATGATGACCGTGCTCGCGCGCGTCGACGGCGCCGACACCGAGGACAGCGACCCGTGGTACGCCAAGGGCCAGGCATGGGCCGTCGAGAACGGCGTGTCGAACGGGCTGTGGGGCGAGGACGACATCACCCGCGAGCAGCTGGTGACCATGCTGTTCAACTACGCCAACAAGGCAGGCCTCGACACCTCCGCCCGCGCCGACATGGGTTCCTTCCCCGACGCCGCAGGCGTGTCCAGCTGGGCGACCGAGGCTGTGAGCTGGGCTGTCGCCGAAGGCATCTTGAAGGGCGTCGACAACACCTACGTCGCTCCGCAAGGCCTGGCAACCCGCGCGCAGGCAGCGGCCTTCTTGGCACGCTACGTGCACGCGGCGCTGCTGTAAGCACGCGTTAGCTTTACGCGACAGGGCTCCCCGACATGTCGGGGAGCCCTGTCGCGTTTTCGCCGATTAGTTTGGTAGAATCCTATCTTGAGGACGCTTCGCCGCCTGGGCAGCACCGACTGTAAGGAGGTCTGCCTATGGACGCAAATTCCATCAACGCCGTATGCAACGTGCTTTTGGTTGTCATAGGGATAATCGGGCTTCTGCTCGTGAAGAGAGAATGACGGCGAACCGCGATTTTCGACATAAAAGAAGCCGGGCTACTTTCGAGGGTGACCCGGCTTTGAACTAAACGAGAAACGCTGCCCAGGCCTCTGGGGCGCCCTCACCGCGTATTGTAGCATCCCGGCCAAGAGCTTTCAACGAAATGAGCGCAAGCGGACAATCGGCACGCCTTACGCGCTCCAGAGGTAGCCTACTCCTCGGACGGTTTCCAGGTGCTGCGCCAGTTCGGGACCCAGTTTCGCTCGTACGCGCCTTACGTGGACGTCGACCGTGCGGCTGCCGCCGTAGTAGTCGAAACCCCACACGCGCCGCAGCAGCGCGTCGCGCGAGTACGTGCGCCCCGGGTGCGTCACCAGAAACGCGAGCAGCGCGTATTCCAGGTATGTGAAGTCGAGCGGCTCGCCGTTCACCTTCACCTGGTACGTCGCCAGGTTGATCGTCATGTTGTCGACCGTGATGTAGTCCGACGTCGAACTCTCGTTGCCCGGCCACAGAAGCTGGCGGATGCGCGCAGCGCATTCCTCCTCGCTCGCCCCGTGCACCACGAAGTCGGCCTTCACCTGCACCGGCAGGCGGAAATCGACCAGCTGGCTTTCGTTCACGATGATGAGCATGGAGGTCGACCCGTCCTCGACGAGCAGCGCCTCGGCCTGCGACACCGTGTCGAGAGCGTCGCCGCGCGCCTCGTAGATCACCAGATCGTGGGAGGGATGCTGCGCGAGCAGCTTCTTGAACTGCGCCGACGACCCCGCCACCACGTCGACGTCGAGCCCCGACAGGACGGACTGGAACTTGTGGGCGTTGTCGAGACTGTCGGCGATGAAGATAACCGTTTTGCGTTGCATCATAGTTCGACCTTCCCCCGCTCTCGCGTTCCTTAAAGGACCTCGAGATAGCGGTTGCGTTCCCACTCCGACACGATTCCCTGGTACTCGTTCCACTCGGCGCGCTTCGCGTTGACGAGGTAGCTATGGATGTGCTCTCCGAGCGTCTTTTTCATAAGCTCGCTCTCGGCGAACAGCTCGACCGCCTCGCCAAGGCTCTCGGGCAGCGTCTTCACATTCTGCTTGCGCAGCTCCTGGCGCGAAAGCGCGAACAGGTCGACGTTTTCCTTCGGCGGCTCGAGTTCGAGCCCCTCCTCGATGCCGGCCAGGCCCGCCGCCAGCATAACCGCGAACACAAGGTAGGGGTTCGCCGCCGGGTCGGGGCTGCGCAGCTCCACGCGGCACGCCATCTCGCGGTTGGGGCGGTACATGGGGATGCGCACGAGGGTGCTCCGGTTGCGCGCGCCCCACGAGATGTAGGTGGGCGCCTCGCACCCGCTGACCAGGCGTTTGTACGAGTTCACGTACTGGTTGGTGACGCAGCAGAACTCGGGCGCGTACTTCAGAAGGCCGGAGATGTAGTGCTTGGCGACCGGAGAAAGGTTGTACCCCAACGGGTCGTCCGGGTCGTAGAAGGCGTTGTTGCCGTCGAAGTCGAAGAGGCTCTGGTGCACGTGCATGCCGCTGCCCGGCGCGTCGGCTAAAGGCTTCGGCATGAACGACGCGTACACGCCGTGTTTCATGGCGATTTCCTTCACCACGAGTTTGTAGGTCATGACCGCGTCAGCCATGGAGACGGCATCGGTGAAACGCAGGTCGATCTCGTGCTGCGAAGGGCCGTTCTCGTGGTGCGAGTATTCCACGGGGATGCCCATCTTCTCCAATGTGAGGACGGTGTCGCGGCGCAGGTCGCTCGCGTAGTCGAGGCTCGTAAGGTCGAAGTACCCGCCGCGGTCGAGCACCTCGGCGCCCTTGGCGTCCTTGAAGTAGAAGAACTCGAGCTCGGGGCCCACGTTGAACACGTATCCCATGTCGGCCGCGCGCGCGACGGTGCGCGAGAGCACGTGGCGCGGGTCGCCTTCGAAGGGCTTGCCGTCGGGCGTGCGGATGTCACAGAACATGCGCGCGACGGCATTGCTTTCGGGGCGCCACGGAAGCACCTGGAACGTGGAAGCGTCGGGAAAGGCGATCATGTCGGACTCGTGCGTGCGGGAAAAGCCCTCCACGCAGCTGCCGTCGAAGCCCATGCCGTCGGCGAACGCGTTCTCGAGCTCGCTCGGGATGACGGCGAACGACTTCATGTTTCCCAGAACGTCGGTGAACCAGAAGCGGACGAAGTGCACGTCGCGGCTCTTGATTGTCTTCAGCACGAAATCTTGCTCGGGATTCGATGGCATGGCTCTACGCTCCTTAAGCGACTGCGATCCGTTCGCGGCACGAAGCCGCAAGACCGGCGGCGCCGCCCCCGTGAAGCCCAC
>CAKTSW010000288.1 GCA_934613165.1 uncultured Ellagibacter sp. | reverse complement strand
TCCCGACGCCGGAGCGCGACGTCGACAAGCCGTTCTTGATGGCTGTCGAAGACACTATGACCATCACCGGCCGTGGTACTGTTGCTACCGGTCGTGTTGAGCGCGGCGTTCTGCATGTCAACGACCCGCTGGAGATTGTCGGCATCAAGGAAACCCAGAACACGGTCTGCACCGGCATCGAAATGTTCCGCAAGCTGCTCGACGAGGCTCAGGCCGGCGACAACATCGGCTGCCTGCTCCGCGGCATCAAGCGCGAGGACATCGAGCGTGGCCAGGTTCTCTGCAAGCCCGGTTCGGTTACCCCGCATCAGGAGTTCGAGGGCCAGGTCTACATCCTCACCAAGGAAGAGGGTGGCCGTCATACCCCGTTCTTCGATGGCTATCGTCCGCAGTTCTACTTCCGTACGACCGACATCACCGGTGTTGCTCATCTGCCCGAGGGCACTGAGATGGTCATGCCTGGTGACAACGTCACCATCACCGCTGAGCTCATCCACCCGGTTGCTATGGAGGAAGGCCTCCGCTTCGCTATCCGCGAAGGCGGCCGCACCGTTGGCTCTGGTCGCGTGACCAAGATCATCAAGTAACTATTTTTTAGTTGCGCTTTTCGGGGGGATGCTTTATAGTATCCCCCCGCTGCAAGAATTCATGTGTATGCGACAGCTTGCTGATAGTGAATGGTAAAAGGAGTTATTAATGCGTACATTGGTCACCTTGGCATGCACTGAGTGCAAGCGCCGCAACTACACGACCAAGAAGAACAAGCAGAACAACCCCGACCGCCTCGAGTTCAACAAGTACTGCAAGTGGTGTGGCCATCACACCCTGCACCGTGAGACTCGTTAGAGAATCGGTCACTGAATAAGGTACAGGCCAGTAGCTCCAATTGGTAGAGCGGCGGTCTCCAAAACCGCATGTTGGGGGTTCGAGTCCCTCCTGGCCTGCCAGCTTGTCGTATGCGAGCAGCCCATAGTGAGGCTGCTTGTTTGGCGTTTAGAAGGAATGATACATTCCCAACTAAAGGATACAGATGGCAAAGAAATCTAAGACTCAGAGGGCTAAGGCGTCCGCTGCTCGAGCCGAGCGCAAGCAGGCTCGCAAAGAGGCGGAGGCTAAGGAGCCGGTTTCCGAGGAAGTAAAGGAAACCTCTTCTGAAAAGCCGAAGCGTTCTCTGTTCAAGAAAGATACCGCTGATAAGGAAACCGCCGAGAAATCGACGGCTAAAGCTGTGTCTAAGGACAAAAAGGACGATAAGAAGCCGAAGAAGAAGCGCTTCCAGTTCTTCCGTGATGTCAAGGCAGAGATGAAGCGCGTCACGTGGCCGACGAGGACCGATGTTGTGCGTTGGAGCGTCGTCGTTGTCTGCGCTTTGATTTTCTTTGGCGTTTATGTTGCCGTTCTCGACAATGTGATCGCGACGCCTTTGCTGGTTTTCGTATCGGGATTGGGAGCGTAGGTCATGTCGAAGAAGTGGTATGTTCTTCACACGTACTCGGGTTACGAGAACAAGGTTAAGACCAACCTCGAAACCCGTATCGAGACCATGGGCCTCGAGAACAACGTGTTTTCGATCAAGATCCCCACTGAGATGGTGACCGAGATCAAAGAGGGCGGACGCCGCGTGGAAAGCGAGAAGAAGGTTTTCCCGGGTTACGTTCTCGTTCGAATGGAGCTCGACGACCGCAGCTGGGCGGCAGTCCGCAACACCCCAGGTGTGACCGGATTCGTCGGCAGCGACGGCAAGCCCGCTCCGCTCACGCGCGAAGAGTACAACAAGATCATGAAGCGCACGAGTCATGAGGCGCCGAAGAAGACGTCGACCAACCTCGAGGTCGGTCAGACGATCAAGGTTGTTTCCGGCCCGCTCGCTGAGTTCGATGGCGTTATCTCCGAAGTTTCGCCGGAAGCCGGCAAGGTGAAGGTCATGGTCTCCATCTTCGGCCGCGAAACCCCTGTCGAGCTTTCGTTCGACCAGGTCGCGCACATCTAATTTCGAGTGCACTAGCGCAGTTAAGGTGCCCGCGTGGACCGGGGCTTCTCATCTTTCCCGCGCTTTGCGATAGAGAGTATCCAGTTAAGAGATTCATCTGAAAGGTAGTACAGATGGCTGAAAAGAAGCAAACCGGCTTCGTCAAGCTGCAAATTCCGGCTGGCGCTGCCAACCCGGCTCCGCCGGTAGGCCCTGCTCTTGGTGCTCAGGGCGTCAACATCATGCAGTTCTGCCAGGCGTTCAACGCCCAGACGCAGGACCAGGCCGGCACCATCATCCCTGTTGAGATCACCATCTACGAGGACAAGTCCTTCACCTTCGTGTGCAAGACCCCTCCGGCGGCCGTTCTCATCAAGGAAAAGCTTGGCATCAAGAGCGGTTCCGGCATCCCGCAGCTCCAGTTCGTCGGCACGCTGACCGACGCGCAGCTGACCGAGATCGCCGAGATCAAGCTCCCCGACCTCAACGCGAACGACATCGACGCCGCGAAGGAAATCATCGCCGGCACCGCCCGCTCCATGGGCGTGCGCATCGAGGGTCGCGATATGAAGATCCAGTACGTGCCTTCCCGCAAGGTCGCTGCAATGCTTCAGGGCAAGGCAGCCGAATAGCTTGATTCTCAAGCTTGCTGCTTGATGTAAGAAAGTGGAAGAGCGTTCGCGCTCGCCATCACCACGAAAGGAAACAAGAATGGCTAAGAAATCCAAGGCTTATCGCGAGGCCGTCGCGAAGGTTCCTGCCGAGCCCGTAGCCCCCATCGAGGCGCTCAAGCTCGTCAAGGAGCTGGCCACCAAGAAGTTCGACGAGACCGTCGAGGCCCACTTCCGTCTGGGCATCGACACCCGTCAGGCCGATCAGCAGCTCCGCGGCACCGTTTCTCTGCCGAACGGCTCTGGTAAGACCGTCCGCGTCGCTGTGTTCGCCGAAGGCG
>CAKTSW010000287.1 GCA_934613165.1 uncultured Ellagibacter sp. | reverse complement strand
CCGCCAACGACCAGAACCCTTGGCTTAAAGGCGACTGCTACGAGCACATGGTCCGCATGTCGCCGGCCGACGCGGCCGACCGCGGCATCAAGACGGGCGACCGGGTGCTTGTGTACAACCAGTACGGCGAGGTCGAGATCACGGCGTACGTTTCCTCCAAGCTGCTTCCCGGCACCGTGTCCATCGCACACGGCGAGTGGTCGAAGTTCGACCATGTGCGCAAGTCGAAGGTCATGCCCTACGGCATCGACACCGCCGGCAACTGCAACCTGCTTATCGGCGACACCCATCTTCCGCACATCGTCGGCGCGCTGCTGACGGCCGGCTTGGTTGAGATCAGAAAGGTAGGGGAATAGCCATGACCCAGTACGGATTCTTCTTCGATCAGAGCCGCTGCTACGGCTGCAAGGCGTGCTCCGTCGCGTGCAAGGACTGGTACGACATAGCGCCCGGCCCCGAGAAGTGGATGAGCGTCTACATGTGGGAAAAGGGGCGCTTCCCCCACACCTCCATCGGCATCCTCGCGTTCAACTGCGGCCACTGCGACAATCCCGTCTGCGCCGTGGCCTGCGAAAACGACGCGATTTTCAAGGAAGACAAGTACGGCGCCGTGCTCGTCGACCAGGACAAGTGCAAAGGCGACCGCCACTGCTTTACGGCCTGCCCCTACGGCGCGCCCAAGTTCGCGAGCGATGACGCGGGCACCAAGATGAGCAAGTGCACCATGTGCATCGACCGCTTGGAGAAAGGCGAGCTTCCCATCTGCGTGGCGTCGTGCCCCATGCGCGCGCTCGACTTCGGCCCTATCGACGAGCTTCGCGAGAAGTACGGCGACATAAGCCAGATCGAGACGATGCCCGACGCGGGTATGACCCGCCCGAACTGGGTTGCCAAGCCCAACCCGCCCAAGGAGCAGCTCATCCCCTACGACGCCGAAAAGGCCATCCGCCTCACGAAGCGCCGCACCGGATCGGACAACGTCTACGAGGGCGACGTGTCCTCCGTCACCGAGTTCGAGGCGGACGTTGCGTGCCTGTCGGAGCTGCGCATGAAGAACGCGACCGTCGCGGAGGTCATGGCGGCGACGTCTTCCGACCAGGGCTAACGCCCAATCGAGTTGGCGGCTTTTCCCGGCGCCCGAAACGCGTATGCGCGCCGGGGAAGCCGCCTTCGAGGCCGCCTGCTTCGGCGGGCGGCGGAGAGGAGCTGGAAAATGGAGCTGACGCTTCAACATGCGGGCATCTACTGCCGCGACATCGACGAGTCCGTCGCGTTTTACGAAGACGTTCTCGGCTGCAGGCTTTTGTTCAGGTCCGACGCGATGGAGGGCGACAAGCCGCTCAAGATGGCGTGGATGCGGGGCCTCGGCACAGCGTTCGAGCTGCTCGAATGCGACGACAAGGCGACGTGCGAGAGCGCGGCCGCGTGCCTGAACCACTTGGCGCTGCGCGTGGCCGACATGGACGCGTTCGTCGCCTACCTGAGCGAGAAGGGCGTGGAAATCGAGGCCGGGCCCTTCGACCCGCCCCTGGAATTCGATCGTCCGTTGGGCCGCGAGGACGACGATTTGTTCACCGTGCACGGCGCGGGCGGCGCTCAGCTGCGCATCATGTTCTTCCGCGGCCCCGGCGGCGAGCGGTTCGAGGTTCTCCAAGACAACATCAAGCCCCTGTAGGCTGGCGAAGCGGGCGCCGGGGCCACCCCGCCCCGGCGCTCTCCCAACACCTTTATCCCTCCTGATTTCGAAACCCTGCAAGGCGCCGGGCCTGGATCGTTGCGCCCGAAATGAGGCGGCGCGGCGAAACGCGCCTGGGGCCTTCTCGAAGAGATGGGAGTTTCCCCATGGATTCCAAGAGAAAATACGGCAACTGGGCGCTCATCGCCATCGCCATGCTCCTGTTCGGCACGGCGATCGCCACGGTCCAGTACAAGGTCCCCGTCGTCATGGGCGACATCATGGCGAAGATGAACATGGACGCGAGCTCCGCTTCCTGGCTCATGTCCATCTTCACGTTCGTGGGCATCGTGCTCGCGCTTCCCACCGGAGCCTTGGCGAAGAAGTTCGGCCCGAAGACCATGCTGCTCGCCGCGGCGGTCGTCGTGGCGGCGGGCTCGCTCATCGGCGCTTTCGCTGGCAACGGCACCGTGCTCATCGTGTCGCGCGCCATCGAGGGCGTGGCGTTCATCTTCGTCACCATCTGCGGGCCTCTGGCCGTGCAGAAGTACGTCGCGCCTGAGAAGATCGGCTCGGCGACGGGCATCTGGGCGCTTTGGGTCTGCCTGGGCTCGGTGCTCGGCGGCGTGCTCACCCCGACGCTTTACGCCGCCACCGGGTTCGTGGGCGTGTGGGTCATCTACGCGGCCGTCGCCGTGGCGTTCGCGATCGTCGTCGCCGTGGCCGTGAAGTTCCCCGGCGGGGAAGCGAGGGCGGCGAGCGAAACCGCAGCCGCGACTGAAGAGGAGAAAGTCAGCTACGCGGAGCTTTTCAAGCCGAACATCCTTCTGTTCTTCCTGGCGTTTCTTGTGTTCAACATGACGCTGCTCGCCGTTTTGGGCTTCGCGCCCACCTTCATGCAGCAGCAGGGAGTCGACCCCACGCTTTCGGGCTTCATCAGCACGCTGCCCATGCTGCTCGCGGTCATCTCGTCGCCTTTGTTCGGCGCGCTGTCCGACAAGATGGGGCGCTGCAAGCCGCTCTACCTGGCCGCGCTCGTGGTCATGGGCCCCTGCACGCTGCTTCTGCTCACGCAGACCGGACCCCTCATGTGGCTCGGCGCCATCGTCATGGGGCTCGTCGGGCTGGGTTGCCCCGTCATGTGCCTCACGTCCTACATCACCGTTTTGGGCCGGCCTGAGCTGATGTCGATCGGCATGGGCATGCTCATGCTGGTGCAGAGCCTCGGGCAGTTTCTGGGCACGTGGCTCGTCCCCATCC
>CAKTSW010000286.1 GCA_934613165.1 uncultured Ellagibacter sp. | reverse complement strand
ACGTGAACGCGGCCGGGCCCGTCGCGCGCGTGGCGGCGGTGGTGCTAAGCGTCCTCAGCATCTTCTACATCGCGCTCCTCACCGGCGTCGTGGTGAGCTACTGCACCACCGCCATCAAGTCGCGCGAGGAAGGGACGCTCGCCAATTTCACGGCGAACCTCGAACGGCTCGACGAGATGACGCCCGAGGAGCTCGCCGCATTCTCGGAGCGCGTGCGCGACTACCGCCGCACGCATTAACCCGGGGAGAGGGGGCGTTCGCCGTGCTGTGGGCGGGAACGCCTGGAAGCCATCGCGGTTTTCGCCTCTGTGGCAGATTTCGCGGGGCGCATGGTGACTTTTCGGGGGTTGTGCGAAAAGGGTTCTCTCCTCTTTCCCCATTTCGGCTTCCGCTTCGATTGGCTTTTCAGCATTTCCCCAGGTCGCGGGATTTGTCGACAGGGAAAGCGCATCGAGCGAGAAACCCTCTTTTCGCACACCCCCCCAAATGCCACCACACAGGGGTTCGAATCCGCCATGCGGCTGCTTTTGCCGCCGATAATGTTAAATCGCTGCCGATGGTGTTAACTCTCGGATGAATGCGGGCGTTCTGCGTCACAATAGGGAGCGATTAAACGAACTGCACGGCAAGGCCGCTGCATGAAACACGAAACGACAAGGAGCGAACCTGTGGCTAAGGTCAACCCGAATTACCAGAAACTTCCCGGCAGCTATCTCTTCTCCGAGATCGCGCGCCGCACCGCTGCCTATTCCGAGGCGCACCCCGAGGCGAAGCTCATCAAGATGGGTATCGGCGACGTGACGCGCCCGCTCGCGCCCGCGGTCATCGAGGCCATGCACGCCGCCGTCGACGACATGTCGCGCGCGGAAACGTTCCACGGCTACGGCCCCGAGCAGGGCTACGACTTCCTGCGCTCCGTCATCGCGGAGCGTGACTTCCATGCTCGCGGCGTCGACATCGCCGACGACGAGATCTTCATTTCCGACGGCGCGAAGTCCGACTGCGGCAACATCGGCGACATCCTGGACGTCGACAACGTCATTGCCGTGTGCGACCCGGTGTACCCGGTGTACGTCGATTCCAACGCGATGGCCGGCCGCGCGGGCGACTACGACGCCGACGCCGAGTGCTGGACCAACATCACTTACATGCCCACCACCGCCGAAAACGGCTTCTGCCCGGCGCTGCCTGAAGGCAAGGTCGACGTCATCTACCTATGCAGCCCGAACAACCCCACCGGCACCGTGCTTACCGCCGACCAGCTGAAGGTGTGGGTGGACTACGCCAACGCCAACGGTTCGATCATCATGTTCGACGCCGCCTACGAGCGCTTCATCACCGAAGAGGGCGTGCCCCATTCCATCTACGAGGTCGAGGGCGCCAAGACTTGCGCCATCGAGTTCCGCTCGTTCTCCAAGACGGCTGGCTTCACCGGCGCTCGCTGCGGCTACACTGTGGTGCCGAAGGAACTCGAGCGCGACGGTCAGAGCCTGAACGCCATGTGGAACCGCCGCCAATGCACGAAGTTCAACGGCGCGAGCTACATCATCCAGCGCGGCGCGGCGGCCATCTACGCCGAGGAAGGCGAGCGCCAGATCGAGGAGACGCTCGATTACTACCGCAACAACGCGCGCGTGATTAAGGAAGGCCTCGAGGCCGCCGGGTTCACCGTTTACGGTGCGGTGAACAGCCCGTACATCTGGTGCAAGACCCCCGAAGGCGTTGGCAGCTGGGAGTTCTTCGACAAGCTGCTCACCGAGGCCAACATCATCACCACGCCGGGCGCGGGCTTCGGTCCCTCCGGCGAGGGCTATGTGCGCCTGACCGCGTTCGGCGACGCCGATGCTGCGGTGGAAGCCATGGAACGCATCAAGAAGCTCATGGCGTAAGTAGGTTCCATCGGCATGCTCGCGCGCTCGGCGGTGTTTTTTACGTTCCGCTGAGCGCAGCGTTTTCGGGTCGTTTCCGCTTGGACGTCAAACGGAAACGGCCCGATTTGCGTCTTGCAAGAAAATGGCGAGTCGTGGACAAAAATCGACGTTCTGCGATTGTCCTGAGAATGTATAGCTCGAAGCCGTTGCCGTATGAAATGAAATAATCCCCATTCTTATTGAAAATGGGAATTAACATGAGCGATTCAGACTATCTTGATGCACTCAGGGAAATCCGGCTATCACAAATCGGCGATTTTTGTCCCGCGTGTGGCTAAACATCGCAAGAAAGGGAAAGGGCGGACTCCCGGCATGAACTGCCTCCCATTTCTTGGACATGAGAGGCAGTTCAGCAAGGACCCGCCCTTTTTGCGATGCTTGTTATTCTCGCCTTAGAAGCCGCCCTGGCTTGCGCGCTCGGGGACGAGCGTGCGGCGCTTGCCCTTCGCCCAGTTCATGGAGCGGAACTGCTTCACTTCGTGGAACTTGTAGTTCTCGCCCCACATGAAGCAGAAGCCGCGCAGCTCCTCGAGCAGTTCTTCGGGGGTGCCGGCATGCTCGTCCTCGATGTAGGTCTTGAACACCGAGTACGTTTCGCTCTTGTCGTGGATGCGCACCTTCGGGAAGCGGATGGAAAGCCACGTGCGGATGGCGGCGTTGAGCTTTTCCGCTCCCGGGTCGTCGCCGAAGATGACCTCGATCGGCTCCCAGTATTCCTTGTACAGGCGCGTCTGCTCGTCGTGGTCCATCGCGATGAGCAGGTAGTTGCGCACGAGGTCCGCCGTGGTCAGCGGCACGCCGCGCGCGTTCAGGCTCTCGAAGATGAGCTGCGGGTTGTCGTTCTTGTCGAGCTCGGCGTCGATGACCGTGAGCACCTTCATGCCGTTCCAGAACGACTCGGCGTCGAAGCCTTCTTTCTCCATCTCGCCGTAGAAGTAGTCGAAGTTCTCGGTGATGCGCTCCGAGGGGCGCTCGGGCAGCTCGGAGCCGTCAACGATGGCCTCGAGCGT
>CAKTSW010000285.1 GCA_934613165.1 uncultured Ellagibacter sp. | reverse complement strand
ATCTGGGGCGACCACACCAAGCCCGACGGCGCGGGCGGGCTTTTGTCCTTCTCGCTCGCGAACGTGACGCCGCCGCAAATCGGCAAGACCTGCGGCATGATGGGCGTCGCAGTGCGATCGGGCGGGCACTGCGCCATGCCCCTCGCCGCATCGACCGGCATGGTGGGCACGGGGCGCGCAAGCTTCGCCGTGCACACGACCTGCGAGGATATCGAAGCGCTGGCGGTGGCGGTCGAGATGTGCCGGAGGCTGTACCGATGACGCGCGAAAACCCCGCTGCCGCTCCCCATCGCAGCACCGAAGCCGCGGCGAAAACCGCGGAAATCGCCGCCCATTACGGCGAAGTGGCACGCACGGCGGAAAGCGCCGGGACGGCATGCGAATGTTGCGAGCCCGACCCCGCTCAGGCGGGCGAGGCGTTTTCCCTCTATGCCGAGGAGGTCCTCGCCGGGCTCCCGAAGGGCGCGCTCGCCGCGAGCCGCGGATGCGGCGACCCCGTCGCCAAGGCGGGCCTGCAGGCAGGAGAGCGCGTACTCGATTTGGGAAGCGGGGGCGGCATCGACGCCCTTATCGCAGCGCGCCTGGTAGGCGCCGAAGGACACGTGTTCGGACTCGACATGACGCCCGACATGATTTCCCTTGCGCGGAAGAACGCCGCGGAAGCAGGCGTGAGCAACGTCGACTTCATCGAGGGACCGATCGACGACATCCCTTTGCCCGACGGGAGCGTCGACGTGGTCATATCCAACTGCGTCATCAATCTCTGCGAGAACAAGGCCGCCGTGTTCTCCGAGGCGAAGCGCGTGCTCGCACCCGGCGGCAGGCTCGTCGTTTCCGACATCGTCGCCTTCTCCCCCATTCCCGACGGCGCAGGCGACGCGCTCGGCGTCATCACGGGCTGCAGACGGGGAATCACCGCCGCCGACACGTACCGCACGATGATGGGCGAATGCGGCTTCGCGGAAACGAGCATCGAGCCGAAGACGATGTACACCGCAGACATGCTCCGCGAGAAGGCCGTGCGGAAGAACCGCGAGAAAGCGCTCGAGGAGGCCCTCACCTACGACGTCGACTCGGTATGCGGAAGCGCCATCATCCGCGCCGTCGCCGCGTCCTAAAGCGAGGGTGCGAGCAAAACCCTTGTCCATCAAGCGAAAGGACGCGGAATGATCGATCGCGAGGTTGAACGCATCGTCGATAGCGCAGTCGCAGGAAAACTAGCAACACGCGATGACCTGCTGTTCCTTATGCGCTTTGCCGCCGATTCCCCCGAAGCGGCCTACGTGCGTTGGGGGTCGGATGTTATCGGGCGCAAAGCCGCTCGCAACACAGGGAAGATTTACGCGCAGATCGGGCTCGATGCCACGCCCTGTCCCGAAAACTGCGCATTCTGCACGCTTTCGGCGCGCAATTCGAAGACAACGGGACGTGCAGAGGTCCCCGACGCGGACATCGTTGATTACACCCGCGTTTTCGACGAAGCCGGTGTGCATCTCATATCCCTCATGGCAACCGCCGCGTACGATTTCGACCATTTCCTCCAAGTGGTTCGACTGGTACGGAGTGCTATATCCCCCAGCATGCCCATCATGGCGAACATCGGAGACATAACGTTTGAACAGGCAAAACGGCTGAAAGACGCAGGGGTCCAGGTCTTCTATCACGCAAACCGTTTGGGAGAAGGGAAAATCACCGGCATCTCGCCCGCGCGCCGCATGGCGACGATCGAAGCGGCGCGGGAAGCGGGGCTCGCCCTTATGAGCGCCGTCGAACCCGTCTACGAAGGCGTTTCGGACGAGGATGTCGCAAACAAGATGCTCGAAGTTATCAAGCTTCGGCCCATCTGCGCCGGCGTCGGCGTGCTTACAGCCGTGCCGGGCACGGCGATGGAAAACGCCGAGCCTATATCGCGTCGAAGAGGCATGTTTCTCGCATCAGTCATGCGTCTTGCGGCAGGAACGTCGATCCCCAACGGCTGCGGATGTGGGAACGCGGTATGGACCGATGCGGGAACGAATCCACGCGGCAGGAACCTCTCAGCCGACCCCGATTTTCTCAGACGCGACGTAAAGCGCTTGCGGAAGCAACTCATTCGCGACGAATGGATCGTACCCGACAGGCCGCTTCCGCTCGGTTCGTTCTAGGGCGTCGTTTGCTGCCACCCCCTCATCCGCGGCAGCATCATTCCAACAAAAAAGCCGACTCGGTGGATTATCCACCGAGTCGGCTTCGTTTCCTAAGAAAGAGGGGGGCTACTTACCGACCAGCGCCGGGAACAGGCCTGCGCGTGCCTTTTCATGCTCCTCGCTCGCCTCGCGAGCAGCTTCCCGAGAAGCCTTCGGAGCGTTTGCGGCAACGCCGTCGTACTTGCGCGCTTCCATGATCTTGTCCAGTGCTGCATCCATGGTATTTCCCCTTTTCAAACGTGGAATCGAGCGCCCCTATTCGCTTCAATCCCTACCCCTTAAAAGCAAGTATAGGATAATGTCTAGCTTTCTATATTTCAACCGTTTTCCGCTACTTTTTTACCGTTCGCTAAATTTTTTCAACCGTTCCCTAGTCTTTTTCACTGTTATTGCTTGACTCTCATTTAATTGTATGTCCTGCAACAGCATTTACTCACGCCGACCTACTGCTTCCCGGCAAAAAAGAAACCCCGCCGCTCCAAAAAGGAGCAACGGGGTTTGCAACCGTATATGTTCCAGAAGAAACTAGCGCTTCGAGAACTGCGGACGCTTACGAGCCTTCTTCAGGCCGTACTTCTTGCGCTCGACCATACGAGCGTCGCGCGTAAGGAAGCCAGCCTTCTTGAGCTCGGCGCGATAGTCGCCAGCCTCGAGCAGGGCACGGGAAATGCCGTGGCGCAGAGCGCCAGCCTGACCGGAGATGCCGCCGCCATTGCAGCGGGCGATCACGTCGAAGTGATCCACGGTGTCGGTCACCTTGAACGGGGTCTT
>CAKTSW010000284.1 GCA_934613165.1 uncultured Ellagibacter sp. | reverse complement strand
GGGCAAGCCCCTGCGCATGGCTCGCCACGGTTTCGATGTCTTCAAGGGCGGCGTTCGGGCTCGTGACGAGGCAGTGGTGGATGTCGACCACCGTTTCCCCTAAGATCACCGAGGTGCTGTTCAGCGCGAAGCCGTCGAGGGTCGCTGTGACGGGGCCCTCGATGGAGTTCTCCTTGGCGACCACGCCGTATTCGCATCTTCCGCGGTCGACGCAGTCGAACACCTCGCCGAACGAGGTGCATTCGACGAGCTCGGGCTCGTCAAGCCCAAGGCGCTCGGCGAAGGCGAGCGTCGCCTCGTGGGAATAGGTGCCGGCCGGTCCGAGGTAGGCGATTGCGTTGTCGGGGGAATTCATGAGGCGTCGATGCTCCTTTTTTATGGTCGTCGCTGTTCGTATGAACATGATAGGGCAGATGGCAACTTCGTATTGTAACGGCTCGATTCGAACCGCTGAATGGCGAATGCGACTCGCTGCCTTGTTTTTCTTGCGAGACCGCGATATGGTAGCGATGCGGTGACATTCTGCTAAGCCGTTTCAGTTAACTTGCGTTTACTATAATTGCTACCTCATCAGGTACAATATATGTTACTGAATCGTGCGCGCGTAACATTTTCGGGACAGTCAAACGTTATTTGCGCACAATGTCTTTTTTCTGCAAATCAATATGCCTACAATGTGTAAGCTTCAATTCGGAAGGCTCGGCAACGCCATGTTCTCGCAAGGGAACGCGCTGCCGATATGACCACTTTTGAGAGGAAAAGGAGGTGTGCACATGGTAAACGAAGCCACTGCTTCGGATTTCTTCAGCACGCTCGAGGCGCGGGGGGTTACGCGCCGCAGCTTCATGAAGCTGTGCGGGACCGTCGCGGTCGCGGCCGGTCTGTCCGAGCTCGCTGCACCGCGCGTTGCGCAGGCGCTTGAAGAATCGGTTATCGGTGCAACCAAAGGAAGCCTGTACCCCGTGATCTGGATCGAGGGCGCGTCGTGCACGGGCTGCACGGAGTCGTTCGCCCAGAGCGAGACCCCGGACGCCGGCGAGGTCGTGCTCGACCTTCTGTCCCTTAACTACTCCGAGACGCTGTCCGCCGCCGCGGGCTGGTCGATGGAAGAAGCTAAGGAACAGACCATCGCTGCCGGTAATTACATCCTTGTGTACGAAGGTGCGGTTCTCGAGGGCTGGGGCGGCCAGGCGCTTCGCGTCGCCGGCAAGCCCGGCACCGAGCATCTCATCGAAGCCGCGGAAAAGGCCAACGCGGTCGTCGCGCTCGGTTCCTGCGCGGTGAACGGCGGCTGGATGGGCGCTCATCCCAATTCGGCCGGTGCTTTGGGCGTCGAGCAGTTCCTGAAGAAGAACGGCATCAACACCCAGGTCATCAACGTTCCCGGCTGCCCGGCGAACCCGGAATGGCTCGTGTCCGTGCTCGTCGACGTCATCATGATGGACGGCAAGCAGCTCAAGCTCACGTCCGACAACAAGCCGCAGGGCATCTTCGGCCAGACGATCCACGACAACTGCGAGCGCCGCGGCCACTTCGAGAACGGCGAGTTCGTCTACAAGTTCGGCTCCGAAGAGGAAGCCAAGGGCTACTGCCTGTACCCGCTCGGCTGCCGCGGACCGCAGACCAAGTCGAACTGCGGCGTCACCATGTGGAACAACCGTCGTAGCTGGTGCGTGCAGGCGGGTTCCCCCTGCATCGGCTGCTGCGAGGCCAACCCCAACGACCCGGGCGACAACTGGGTCGAGGTGAACACCCCGTTCTACAAGCGCCATCGCGACCTGCGCATCGGCGAGTTCATGGTCCAGCCCGGCACCATCGCGCTTACGCTCACCGGCCTTGTGGCCGCAGCGCTTGTCGTGCACGGCTTCGGCATGAAGGCCACCGGGCGCATGGACGGCGGCGCGGACTTCGAAACCATCCGCAAGTGGGACAAGGATCACCCGGAAAAGGCGATCGGCACCTACGACCTCACCGACGAGGAGAAGGCGCAGTCCTGCAAGGAGAACTCCGGCAACGTGTCTCAGAAGGAACGTCTCTACGATTCCCTCGGCGTTCGCCCCGACATCAAGAAAGACGACACGAAAGGAGGCCAGGAGTAAATGACACGTTCGATCATCGACCCGATCACCCGCATCGAAGGCCACCTTCGCGTTGAGATGGAAGTCGAAAACGGCAAGGTGTCCGACGCGTGGGTTTCGGGCGGCTGCTTCCGCGGCATCGAGCTCGTCGTTGAGAACCGCACCCCCGAAGATGCGGCCCAGATCGTCGAGCGCATCTGCGGCGTATGCCCGGTTTCCCATGCGCATGCCTCCTCGAAGGCCGCTGAGGATGCTTACGGCATCGAGATTTCCAACAACGCGCGCATCATCCGCAACCTCATCGAGGGCGCCCAATTCCTGCACAGCCACATCCTGTGGTTCTACAACCTGGCGGGCCTCGACTACATCAACCCGCTGAACGCGCTGAAGGCCAACGTCGGCGACGCCTACGACCTGGCCGCTTCGGCCGGCACCTCCACCTCGAGCGACCTGTACGCCCTGAAGGAGCACCTGTCGAAGTTCGCGAACAACGGCCAGCTGTCCATCTTCTCCGGCAACTGGTTCGACGCCGAGGACGGCACCGGCTTCAAGCTCCCGGCCGAGCTCGACCTCATCTGCACCGCGCACTACCTCGAGGCGCTCAAGATGCAGGCGAAGGCCAGCGAGATCTCCGCGCTGCTCGGCGGCAAGATGCCGCACGTCATGACCATCGTCCCGGGCGGCACCGCGTTCGTGCCGACCTCCCAGAAGCTCGACGATCTGAAGTATCTCGTCGACGAGCTGTACAACTGGGTCGAGGCCACGATGCTCCCCGACGCGCTCGCCATCGCGCCGTACTACAAGGATGCCCTGAACTGGGGCAAGGGTCCCGGCCGCTATATCGCATGGGGCGTGTTCGAGAACAAGAGCATGCTCATGAACGACCGCTACCTGCC
>CAKTSW010000283.1 GCA_934613165.1 uncultured Ellagibacter sp. | reverse complement strand
TGGTGCTTTCCGACCCGTCGACCAAGAAAACCTACGAGGCGGGCATCGAGTCGATGCCGTCCGAAAGCGTGTGCTACCCGGCGAAGCTGTCGCACGGGCATGTGATGAACCTGCTCGCCAAGCACCCCGACTTCATCTGGTTCCCCTGCAGCAAGTGGGAGCGCCAGGAAGACGAGGGCGCGGGCAACCACTTCAACTGCCCGATCGTCGCGAGCTACGCTGAGGCGCTGCGCCTGAACATCGACGAACTGCGGATGAGCTCGACGCAGTTTCTGAACCCGTGGCTGCCCTACGATCAGAAGGAGCATCTGAAGAAGCGCCTCATGGTGGAACTCGTCGAGGCACACCCCGAGCTCATGGGCGCGGGCCAGAAGGCGCCGACGCAGGAGGAAATCGACGCGGCGGTCGACGCGGCATGGGTCGAGGACGAGGCTTTCAAGCGCGACATGCGCACGAAGGGCACCGAAGTCCTGAAATGGATGGAGGAAACGGGAACGCACGGCATCGTGCTCGCCGGGCGGCCCTACCATAACGACCCCGAGATCAACCACGCCATCCCCGAGCTGCTCACGAGCTTCGGGCTCGCGGTGCTCACGGAAGACTCGATCGCGCACTTGGCCATGCTCGAGCGCCCGATTCGCCTGGTCGACCAGTGGATGTACCACACGCGCCTTTACGCCGCGGCGAAGGTGGCGACCGAACGGCGCGACCTCGACCTCATCCAACTGAACTCGTTCGGCTGCGGCCTCGACGCGCTCACCACCGACCAGGTGCAGGAAATCCTCGAGGCTGCCGGCAAGGTCTACACCGTGCTCAAGATCGACGAGGTGTCGAACCTGGGCGCCGCGCGCATTCGCGTGCGCAGCCTGCTCGCCGCCTTGAAGGACCAGGCCGACGACGAGGCCGAGCGCGCCGCGAAACCGAAGAGCTGCCCGGTGTGCGACATCGAGATCAGCGCCGACGCCGTCCCCGATTCGTTCACCGAGAAGGCGTCGCCCGAAGCGCGCGAGGAGGTGAAGCAGCGCGAGGGCGCGACCACCGAGTTCCCGCGCGCGACCTTCACCGAGAAGATGAAGGAAGAGGGCTACACCATCCTGGCCCCGCAGATGGCGCCTTATCACTTCGAGCTGCTCGTGCCCATCTTCAGCCGCTTCGGCTACAACGTCGAGCTTCTGCCGAGCGTCGACCACGGCGCGGTGGACGCGGGCCTGAAGTACGTGAACAACGACATCTGCTACCCGTCGATCCTGGTCACCGGCCAGATCATGGAGGCGGTCACGTCGGGTCGCTACGACACCGACAAGCTCGCCGTGCTCATCACCCAGACGGGCGGCGGTTGCCGTGCGACCAACTATATCTCGCTTATCCGCAAGGCGCTCGCGGCGGTGGGGCTCTCGCACATCCCGGTCATCGCCATCTCGTTCAAGGACCTCGGCGAGAAGAACCCGGGCTTCGAGATCACCCCGAAGATGCTTCTGCAGGCGGTGTACGCGCTGCAGTACGGCGACCTGCTCATGCAGTGCCTCTACCGCACGCGCCCCTACGAAGTCGAGCCGGGCAGCGTGAACCGGCTGTTCGACCACTGGATGGCCGACTGCAAGGCACAGCTCGCGAAGGGCGTGAAGTACGGCGAGTTCAAGCGCACGGTGAACCAGATCGTCGAGGACTTCGACACCATCCCGCTTGCGAACGAGGGGAAGAAGCCGCGCGTCGGCGTCGTCGGCGAGATCCTCGTGAAGTTCCACCCGACGGCGAACAACCAGGTGGTCGACGTGATCGAGCACGAGGGCTGCGAGGCCGTGGTGCCGGGGCTCATTGAGTTCTTCCTGTTCGGCGTTGCGGGCGGCATCTTCCAGAAGGATCCGCTCGGGCGCTCGGCGAAGGGCGCACTCGGCAGCAAGATCGCGCTCTCCGCCATCAAGAAGTTCCGCGCCCCCGTGACGCGCGCGCTCACCGAGTCGACGCGCTTCAACCCGCCGGCGAACATCTACGAGCTTGCCGAGTACGCGAGCGAGATCTTGTCGCTGTGCAATTCGATGGGCGAGGGGTGGCTGCTCACGGCGGAGATGGTCGAGCTCATTAAAACCGGCGCGCCGAACATCGTGTGCGCGCAGCCCTTCGCGTGCCTGCCCAATCATGTCGTGGGCAAGGCGGTCATCAAGGAACTGCGTCGCCGCTACCCGGAAAGCAATATCGTCGCCGTTGACTACGACCCCGGCGCGTCCGAAGTGAACCAGCTCAACCGCATCAAGCTGATGATTTCGGTCGCAAAAGCGAACCTTGCCGAAAAGGAGGCCGAGGCCAAGGCGGCGCGCGACCGCTTCGTCGACGCCGACGGATCGCACCGACGCGCCGAAGACGGCGGCGCACTCGAAGTTGAAACCGAGCTTGCATAAAGGGCCGATCTGCCATTGGGCGGCCCTGGTCGGCGAGGGGGTCGTCGGCCAGGGCCGGATTGGCCGGGCGAGCATCCGAGCAAAATGGAGCACCCGGGCAAAACACGGGATGGGCAGGGCGAGTCGGCAGAGCCGATTCGCCCTGTTTTTTCAAAAAGTGCCCCAAGTGCGAGGGCATGGCGCGAATGGGCGAGTAGTCGGAAAAGCCACAACGCTTTGACCAGGACTTTTACACAGCCCTAACAAGCCTCTACAAGGAGAATGCCCTCATGCCCTCGCACTTAGGGCACTTTTCGAAATCGAGGCGCCTCGCGCCGGAAGAAGGAGCGCGTGTATTGAGCCTTGGCCGAGGAGCAAGGACGCTTTCTGCGATCGCCCAACCGTTCGCGGCGCTTGGCGGCGCGTTTATTTCAATCGTGTTTCGTGGTTGTCATAACCCTGTTACGAAACGGCGCATCGCGCGCAAGAGTCGGTACACTTCGCCTTACGCTGTAATTAGTAGAACGGCGGCATTGTAGACGAAGGACCGTACATGAACTCTCAAATTAGCGAACAGACGGAGCATGCGGCCTGCATGGG
>CAKTSW010000282.1 GCA_934613165.1 uncultured Ellagibacter sp. | reverse complement strand
TTGATGCCGTCGTCCTTCACGGCCTGCCAGTCGATCGTGCGATTCCACTCGCTCACGTCAACGCCGCGGGCGATGACGCCCGGGATGACGTCGCCGTTGCCGTCGGTGTAGCCGCCGTAGGTGAGGCTCCATTTCAGGTAGCTCGAAAGAAGCCCGGGCGTGTTGCCTTGCGCAGACGCATCATCAACCCGAACGTCGGCTGCGCCCGAATCGTCCTGAGCCTCTGCAAGCTGCCCGTTCGAGAAGCGCCAGCTGTTCGCCGCGTCCGCCTGCCCCCCATCGGCCGCAGCCGCAAGCGCCTGTCCGGGCGCGCAAAGAAGAAGCGCACACAGCGCCGCCGCGCACGCGAAGAAGAGCGCGAACGGGGCGCGCCTTGTACCTGCTTGATTCCGCAAGATAGCCATGTTTGAACTCCGAATCCTGGGTTTCGTCGCATCGTTTGATCGAGCAAGAAGGGCCCGCGCGCCGAAACGACCCGGACAATCCTCGCATGCGAAGAGTATACGGCAGCGCGGGCGCGGGCGCCCAAGCCCACACGCCATCGGCATAACGTCAGGCGAAAACCCGCCGCCCGCGACCGTCGGCACCGCCAATCTGGGCTTTTCATGCGCTTTGGGGCGCAACACGGGCATGCGTTAGAATAGGATGTTGCGCGTAGGGAGGCCGCGGCACCGCACCGTCAAGCCCCCAAGCGTCGCATAATGCAACCGATCCAAAAGGACGCTATGGCTCAGACAACATCGACCAAGGCAACGCTCCGGCGCAATTGGTTCACCATCACGTCGCTTGTGTCGAAGGACTTCAAGCTGAAATACCGCCGCAGCGTGCTCGGCGTGCTGTGGTCGGTCTTAAACCCCCTGCTCATGATGTGCGTCCTCGCCGCCGTGTTCACGAACGTGCTCAAGTTCGGCGACGACGTGCAGAACTTCCCGATGTACCTCATCTTAGGCAACGTGCTTTTCTCCCTCATGGCCGACTCCACCTCGTCTGCCATGGGCTCCATCTTGGAATCCGCGCCGCTCATCAAGAAGGTGCGCGTGTCGAAGATGATCTTCCCGCTGGAAAAGGTGCTCTTCACCCTCGTGAACTTCGCGATCTCGCTCATCGCGGTCGTCATCGTCATGCTGTTCTTCCGCATCCCGCCGACGGTGAACCTGCTCGCCATGCCCCTTCTGCTCGTGTTCATGCTCCTGTTCTGCGCGGGGCTCGGCATGCTGCTCTCGGCGCTCGCCGTGTTCTTCCGCGACGTGTGCCACCTGTGGGGCGTCGTCATCACGGCCTGGACCTACGCCACGCCGCTGTTCTACCCCGTGGGGCTTCTGCCCGACTGGATGCAGGCGGCCGAGGCGTTCAACCCGATGTACCACTACGTGTGCTACTTCCGCGACATCGCCATGTACAACACCGTCCCCGGCTTCGCCGAGAACCTCGTCTGCCTCGCCATGGCGGCCATCACCTTCGTGGTCGGCTTCGCCGTGTTCAAGGCGACCGAGAAGAAGTTCATTCTCTACGTTTAGGCGGTCAGCATGCCCGAGAACATCAACACCACACCGCTTGTAAACCAAACCGCCGCGACCGAGGACGAGACGCGCGACGAACGCGAGGTCATGGTCGACGTGAGCCACGTATCCATGATCTTCAACATGGCGAACCAGCAGCTCAACAGCCTAAAGGAGTACGCCATCGCGCTTGCGCGCCGCGAGCTCATGTTCAAGGAGTTCCGCGCGCTCGACGACGTGTCGTTCACCGTGCGCAAGGGCGACGTGTTCGGCATCTTAGGCACGAACGGCTCGGGCAAATCGACCATGCTCAAGATCATCGCCGGCGTGCTCGAGCCCTCGCGCGGCGCCTGCACCATCAACGGCTCGATCGCGCCTTTGATCGAGCTCGGCGCGGGCTTCGACATGGAGCTCACCGCGCGCGAGAACATCTTCCTGAACGGCGCGCTGTTGGGCTACTCGAAGAAGTTCATCCAGCAGCACTTCGACGAGATCGTCGAGTTCGCCGAGGTGGAGAAGTTCCTCGACATGCCCATGAAGAACTACTCGTCGGGCATGGTGGCGCGCATCGCGTTCGCCATCGCGACCGTCATCGTGCCGGAAATCCTCATCGTCGACGAGGTGCTTTCCGTCGGCGACTTCATGTTCCAGCAGAAATGCGAGCGGCGCATCACCGAGCTCATCAAGGAGCACGACGTGACCGTCCTCATCGTGTCGCACAACAACGACCAGATCGAGCGTCTGTGCAACAAGGCCATCTGGATCGAGAAGGGCCACACCCGCATGATGGGCGCGGCCGCCGACGTGTGCCGCGCGTACCGCGTGCTCGGCGGGCACGTGGGCTCGGCGGAGTCCGAGGCGTGCGTGTTCGACATGCTGAACGCCGACGTCGCCGTGCCGCAGGGGCTCATCGACTCCGTGAGCGGCGAGAACCGCTACGGCACCGCGGTGAAGCTCGTGGAGAAATGCGAGTTCGCGCCCGGCGGCACCGTCATCCTCGCATCGGGCGACTACGCGCTACCGTGCATGTCGGCGCAGGGGCTTTCGGGCGTTTTGAACGCCCCGGTGCTTCTGTCGAAGCACGAGTCGCTCCCCGATGTCGTCGCGCAGGAAATCGCGCGGCTTGAACCCTCGCGCATGATCGTGTTGGGCGGCGAGGAGGTGCTCTCGGCCGACGTGGAGCAGGCGGCGCGCGATGCGGCCGGAACGGAGGCGGCCATCGATCGCATCGACTGCAACGAGTCGGTCGAGCTCTCGCATCTCATCTACGAATACGGCGTGCGCGCGGCGAAGGCGGCAGACGTTCCCGGCTGGGACAAGCTCGCCATCATCGCGCACCACGACTGCATCGGCGACCTCATCACGCTCTCGCCGCTGCTTATCGGCAACCGCGTGCCCGTCTTCTTCATCCGCTCGCTCGGCGTGATCGACGATGCGGTGGCGGTCGCCATCCAGTCGGGCGCGTTCGACCACCTGCTCGTGC
>CAKTSW010000281.1 GCA_934613165.1 uncultured Ellagibacter sp. | reverse complement strand
GGAAGCCGCTCGAACTCGTCTTCGTCGGCGCCTTCGGGAAGCTCGGCGTTCTCGGTGAGGAAGTACTCCTCGATGACGGCGTCGATGTCGTAGGCGGCGTCTTCCAGGCAGCGGGCGCAGTCGGTGTGGGCGCCCCCGCGAACGAACCCCGTGACAAGAAGCGAGTCATCGCCCGTGTTCGACACGTCGATGTGCCAGGAAAGCGGGCCGTCGAAGCGGTACTCATCGGGACCGTACTCGAGCGAATCGACCGCAACCTCGCCTTCGAACTGGGAGAATTCCGCCGGTGAGAACAGCTCGGCGGGAAGCTCGATCGAAAGCGGGTCGCCGGAAAACGCGCGCAGCGAGCAGGAAACGCGGGAAAGCTCTTCCATTAGCTGCGACCGACGTTGGTCGAGCCGGCGTTCAGGCGATCGCGGCAGCGGCGCACGTTGCCGAGCAGCGTGTCGAGGCTCTGCTCGACGTGGCCGAAGACCTCGTCGGCGTAGTCCTCCGCGCCGGCGCGGGTCTGGCGCTCGAGCTCGCGGGCATCGGCCAGGATGGTGTCGGCCTGCTGCTGGGAGATGCGCACGATTTCCTGTTCGGAAGCGATGGTCATGGCCTGACTGCGCGCGTCCTCGATCATGCGGTTGGCCTCGGCCTCGGCGTCGTCGAGCAGGCTTTGGCGCTCACGGACGATCTGACGGGACTGAGCGAACTCGCTCGGGAACGTGTCGCGAATCTCGTCGATGATCTCGAACGCCTGCGAGACGTCGACCTGGCGCAAATTGTTCTTGCCGAAGACCGGCTTTGCATCCTCAAGGAGAATGGAGAGCTCCTCGAGAAGGCCCATGACACCCGTTTCGTCCATAGTATTCCTTCCAACCAGCGCAAATGCTGCGATTAAACGATGATGTGCGCGCAACCGAAGGGCGCGCATGCGTCCCTATATATTACCACGCGCCCTTTATTTGGCAAAACGCCCCACAGAGCGTCCACACCGAATCGTCCACTACCGCGCGCAGGACGGCAGACGGCGCGACGTTCAGGGCGCTTCTCCTTGTAGCTTAAACGTCGTTAGACGTTGCGCGCCAAGACGTTGTTCACGCCGACGATGCACGACATCGGGGGCAGACCACCGAGCACGCCCCGTCCGCCTTCCCGGGCTAGGAGAACTTCTTCTCGAGCGCGTCGCGCACGCATTTCGGGACGAAGTCGGAAACGTCGCCGTGCAGGCTCGCGATTTCGCGCACGACCGACGAGGACAGGTACATGTACTCGGGCGGCGACATGATGAACGCCGTTTCGAGGTTGGAGTCCAGGTGATAGTTGAGCGCCGCCATCTGGAACTCGTATTCGAAGTCGGTGATGGCGCGCAGCCCCTTCACGAGCACCGTCGCTCCCCGCTCGCGCGCGAAGTCGACCAGAAGCCCGTCGAAAGGCTCGACGCTCACGTTGGGCAGATGAGCCGTCGCCTCGCGGGCGAGCTCGGTGCGTTCCTGAAGCGTGAACAGCGGTTTCTTCTTGGGGGAAGCCGCAACGGCGACCACCACCTCGTCGACGAGCTGCGCCGCGCGGGCGATGACGTCGAGATGCCCGTTCGTCACCGGGTCGAAGGTGCCGGGGGTAAGAGCGAGTTTCATGGATGCTGCCTTTCAGGTCGAAGCGAGCAGAATCGGTGACTTGGCGCCGATCACGCCAAACGCAGGATATCGACGGCCGTGGCGCCGTACTTCTTGCGGGTAGAAAGAGCGAACCCGCACGGCTCGATGGCTCCGTCGGCGTCGTCGTTCGAAGCGAGCGCGTGCTCGTACACGACGATCGCGTCAGCGTCGAGGGCGCCGGCTTCGGCGAGCGTGCGCACCATGCCGAGCGATTCGGCGGCGGCAAGCGCGTAGGGCGGATCGAGGAACACGAGGTCGAACGCGGGGCGTTGGCGCGTGGGCGGCTTCTCCAGCACGTCGGCGCGCACGGTGCGCGCGCGGCGGGGATCGAGGTTGAGCGACCGTATGTTGCCCGAGATCACCTGGAGGGCGGAATTGTCGCGCTCGTAGAAGCACGCGGTGGCAGCACCCCGGGAAAGCGCCTCGAGTCCGAGCGCCCCCGAGCCCGCGAACGCATCGAGCACACGTGCGCCCTCGAAGCCGCCGCGAGCGCTCGCGATCGAGCTCATGAGAGACTCACGCACGCGGTCGGTCGTGGGGCGAGTGCCGTCGCCCTTCGGCGCCTTGAGCACCCGACCTCTGAATTCACCTGCGATGATGCGCATGTCAACCACCTTCCCCGGCGCGCGCGGCGCCCATGATGAGACGGACTTCCCGGCCGAGCGCCGCATGGTCGGGCTCGGTGAGGTCCGGATCGCTTTCCAGCATGGCGCGCGCATCGGCGTGCGCGGCCTCGATGACGCCCCTGTCGCGGACGACGTTCACCAGCTTGAGCGACGTCGCGCCGCTTTGCCGATTGCCCAGGACATCGCCCTCGCGGCGCAGTGACAAGTCGATGCTCGCGAGCTCGAAGCCGTCGTCGCAGGTTTCCATGGCGCGCAGGCGCTCGAGCGCAACCTCCTGCTTCGAGGCGGACACGAGGAAGACCGAGGCCGGCTTGTCGCCGCGGCCCACGCGCCCGCGCAGCTGATGGAGCTGCGAGAGGCCGAATCGGTCGGCGTCTTCCACAATCATGACCGTCGCGTTCGGGACGTCGACGCCCACTTCAATCACCGTCGTCGCCACAAGCACCTGCGTCTCGTTCGCGCGGAACCGCGCCATGACCGCGTCCTTCTCGGCACTCGGCAGGCCGCCGTGGAGCAGCTCGACGCGCCAGTCGGAAAACGTCGACTCCTGCAGCATCGCCGCCTCGCGGGTCGCCGCGGCCACGTCGTCTTCCCCCAAGTCGCTATCGTCCTCGATGGCGACGACGGGATGGTACGCCTCGTCGGTTTCCCCCGCGTCGCGCGAAGCCGTGGCCTGCGAAGACGCCATCGCGTCGCGCTCGCCTGCGTCCTTGCCGACGAGCGGGCACACCACATACACCTGCTC
>CAKTSW010000280.1 GCA_934613165.1 uncultured Ellagibacter sp. | reverse complement strand
GGTGCGACGGCGGTGCTCAACCCCGCGTCGAACATGAAGCTCGCAAGCGGTTTCGCGCCCGTGCAGAAGCTGCTCGACGCCGGCGTGAACGTGGCGCTCGGCACCGACGGCATGGCGTCGAACAACAACCACGACCTGTTCCAGGATATGTACCTTATGGGTACCATCTACAAGGGGCACGAGCTCGATCCGGCGATCATCTCGCCCAAGCAGGTCATCACGGCGGCCACGCGTGGCGGCGCGCTTGCGCAGGGGCGTGAGGACTGCGGTTTGGTGAAGGTGGGCATGAAGGCCGACCTCACCGTGCTCGACATCACGGGGGCGTCGTGGTGCCCCATGACGAACCCCGCGGTCAACGTCGTGTTCTCGGGGCATGGGTCGGACGTCGTGCTCACGATGTGCGACGGGGCTGTGGTTTACCGCGAAGGCGAGTGTCCCGGTATCGACCTGGAAAAGGTGAAGGCCGAGGTTTCCGCGCGCACGAAGCGCATCATCTCCGAGTTGTAAGGGCTATCGAGCAAGGCGCTTGTTTCAGTCGGGTCGCGGTTTTGCCGCGGCCCGATTTGTTTTGCGGGTCGCGCGCGGTGATGCCCGCTTGTGATTTGCTCGAAGGGGAATGCGACGAGAGGGTTGCCGCGTTTCTCGGGAGGGACATTTCCCACTGACCTGCTAGGTTGAATGCCTGGGCGTGAAGACCTAGGCTTGAAGCCTATTGCGAATTCCGGTAGCTTCGCGCGATGGCAAATTGAAAGGAACCTTATGAACGTGTTCATTCCCGATGGTCGGATCGACCAGTTCATCTTGGAGGATATGCCCTACATCGATCTTACGACCGAGGTGCTCGGTATCGGTGAGGAACCTGGTGAAATCGAATACTTCACGCGCGAAGACTGCGTGCTTTGCGGCGTCGAGGAGGCGGCTCGCGTGCTTGGGAAAACGGGCACGCGTGTTACTTGGTCGCTGCCGTCGGGCACGAAGCTTTCCGCGGGCGATGCGTTTTTGCGCGCCGAGGGATCGGCCGCGGCGCTTCATATGGCGTGGAAGGTTTCGCTCAACCTGTGCGACCACTTGTCGGGCGTGGCCACGAAGACGCGTGCGATCGTGGATGCGGCGCACAGTGCGAGTCCTGCGTGCGAGGTGCTTACCACCCGCAAAAGCATGCCGGGAGTGAAAGACCTGCTCACGAAGGCAGTCACCTGCGGCGGAGCCTACCCGCACCGGCTCGGCGCGTCCGAAACCGTGCTCGTGTTCGACCACCACATCACATTCATGGGCGGCTTCGACGCGTTTCTGAAAAAGCTGCCCGCCCTGCGTAGCCGCTGCGTGGAGAAGAAGCTTTTCGTGGAGGCGGGAGCCGACGAGGCGCGTCGGCTGGCGCATGCGGGCGTCGACGGCATCCAGCTCGACAAGATGCCGGCGAGCGAGCTTGCTGTGCTCGTAGACGAACTTCGCGCGATCGACCCGCGCATCACGCTCATCGCGGCGGGCGGCATCAATTTGCAAAACGCCGCAGCCTACGCCGCGACCGGCGTCGACGGCCTGGCCACGACGGCGCCTTTCACGGCGAAGCCCATCGACATGAGCGTCCGCATGAATCGCGCGTAGCGCGCCAGTTGTGCATGCGTTCGAGAACGGGCGATAGCGCAGTTGAAAGACGAGAAACGGAAGGGAGCGTCAATGCGCTCTCTTCCGCTATTCCGGCCGCAAGTTGCTGAAATATTCGGTGCGGCCGGCGAGCACGTCGCCATCGGACCTGGCGAGCTCCGAGCAACTACTTGCGTCGTGACGCGTCGGCATCGCATGATGCCGGTCCGTGCAAGCGTCTGGCTTTCTCGATGATCGCACGGCTGTTTGTTGTGGTATGGCAGCCATGGTTCGTATTGCTGGAGTATTCTTTCTGAAAATATTGCATTTCGTAGGAATTACGGCTTCAAAAATTATGCATTTCGTCGATAAAGAAGCGCGAGCGTGATTTCGTCGTGGACGCGGGCAATGGGAAAGCGGTGCCCATCGAGGTGAAATCTGGGCGTTATTATCATGCCCACGCGGCGCTCGACCATGTGTTGCAAACGGAAGAATACGGCGTTGAACTGGGAATCGTCCTGTCTCGCGGCAACATTGAACGTGATGGCAAGGTGCTTTACCTGTCCTTGTACGCGTTGCCGTTCCTGCCGATGTATTTGAATGCGCCTGCCTCTGGAGGCTTCAAACTGCAGCTGCGAAAAGTGTAGGCGGCTTCGCGAAGAGTCCGCCCCGTCGTGGAAGGGCGCGGCTCGGCCCCTTGTGGCTCCACACGGGGGCGTGTAAGGGTTTTTCTTCCTTGCGGCAGGGCAAAACACCGTCTGCGGCTCAATTATCGGGGCAAACGGTGGAAAGTAGGTTACACTTGACCGTAACGCAAGCCGAGAAGGCTTGATCGAGTAGTTGTTTGTGTGTGCAAGACTAACAGTGGTTGTGCCTCACAAATGAACGAGGCGCGGCCACGCAACGAAAGGTTGGTGGTCAAAATGGCAGCTCCTGCCACTGAGCACGTGCGCAATGTCGTCCTGGTGGGCCAAGACGGCGCGGGGAAGACTTCGCTCGCTGAGGCGATGCTCTACGTCTCCGGCAAGACCCCGCGCATGGGAACGACCCATGACGGCAAGTCCTATCTCGATTACGACGCCGAGGAAATCAAGCGCAAGTTCACCATCGGCACCTCGATCGCACCCATCCCGTACAAGGATTACAAGATCAACGTGCTCGACACATCCGGGCACCCCGACTTCATCGGCGACACGCTTTCCACCATGCAGGCGGCCGAAATGGCGCTTTTCGTGGTCGATGCCGTTGCCGGGCCGCAGGTCATGACCACCAAGCTGTGGCGCGAAGCGGAGGGCATGCGCCTGTCGCGCGCCGTGTTCATCAATCATATCGATCGCGAGCACGCCGACTTCGACGTCGCCATGGCGACGCTCCACGCGCGCTTCGGTTCGCGCTTGGGCCCGGTTACCATCCCCATCGGCCAGGATGCCGA
>CAKTSW010000279.1 GCA_934613165.1 uncultured Ellagibacter sp. | reverse complement strand
CATCGAGAAGACGCTACAGGAGGCGGGCATCCAGGTTCCCACGGGAACCGTGACGCTTACGTCCGACAAGACGCAGTACTCCACCTACGCTTCCGACGGGACGACGCTCGTGAAGGAGTACTGCCCGTTCACCGGGCAGATCGACATCGACGGCGCGGCGCATACCTGGTCGGCCGTCTTGTCGTACGACTACACGGTGGCGAACGCCTCGGGCAACCTCGCGGACACCATCCGCATCATCTACGTGTACATCAACGCGTAGATGAATTTCCCCTTGCGCTTTTAGCGAAGGGGCGTTATACTAAGCAAGCTGTAATCAAGCGAGGGCATAAGCTCTCCACCTGTTTCGGCGCTTCGGCTGCTGATGGGTCGCTTCAATAACGCGCTTCGGCGTATCGTTTGAATTGCGAAACCCGCGGCCTTGCGTCCGCGGGTTTTTTGTTGCGCGAAAGCGCGAAGGGAAAGGAAGGTGAGCGCAATAGCTGCTCAGGAGCCACGGCTCAATGACGAGATTACCGTGCGCGAGTGCCGTCTCATCGGTTTCGACGGAACCCAGCTGGGAATCTACTCTGTGTCTCAGGCACAGCGCATCGCAGATGACCAGAACCTCGACTTGGTTGAAATCGCTCCCAACGCCGAGCCGCCGGTCTGCCGCATCATGGACTACGGAAAGTTCAAGTACGACCAGGCCATCAAGGCAAAGCAGGCTCGCAAGAACCAGAGCAAGATTGAAACCAAGGAAATGAAGTTCCGCCCGAAGATCGACGTGGGCGACTACACCACGAAGAAGAAGCATGTGCTTCGCTTCCTGGACGCGGGCAACAAGGTGAAGATCACCATCATGTTCCGCGGTCGCGAAATGGCTCACCCCGAACAGGGACTTTCCATTCTCGAGCGTTTGGCCGACGACCTCAAAGACGTTGCAGTCGTCGAGAACCAGCCCAAGATGGAGGGCCGCAACATGCACATGCTCATCGCTCCTTTGCCCAATGCGGCGAAGAAGAAAAAGGAAAACGATAAGAAAGCAGAAGGAAAGGACGAATAATGCCTAAGATGAAGACCCACAGCGGTACCGCAAAGCGTTTCCGCGTCACCGGTTCCGGCAAGATCATGCGCGCCAAGGCGTTCAAGAGCCACATTCTCACCAAGAAGAGCCAGAAGCGCAAGCGCAACTTCCGCAATGAGACCGAGCTCTCCAAGTCCGACGCGAAGGTCGTCGGCCGCAACCTCGGTATCCGCTAGTTCTTTTTCGAAGGAGATATAAACTATGGCACGCATCAAGCGTTCTATCCATGCCCGTAAGAAGCGCCGCACCGTTCTCGCCCGTGCAAAGGGCTACTACGGCGCCAAGTCCCGTTCCTATCGTGCCGCGAAGGAACAGGTGCAGCATTCGCTTCAGTACATGTACCGCGACCGCCGCACCAAGAAGCGCAACGTCCGTCGTCTGTGGATCACCCGCATCAACGCCGCTGCCCGCATCAACGGCCTTTCCTATTCCGTGTTCATGAACGGCCTCAAGAAGGCCGGCGTCGAGCTCGACCGCAAGGTCCTCGCCGACATGGCTGTGAACGACCCGGCTGCTTTCGCCGCCGTCGTCGAGGTTGCCAAGAAGGCCCTCTAAGTTTTTGCGATCTCATCGCTTTCCACAGGACCCGCTTTTCGCGGGTCCTTTTTTTATGCGGAGGAAGGGGCGATCGCTTTAGTTTGTATGCGAAGGCAGGTGCGCTCGCGCGGCGCGCGTTCCTGTGATCGGGTAAGAAAAAAGCCCGCATATGCGGGCTTTCGTGTCCGGCTATACGCTTCCGCTTCGTGCGGTTAGGCGCTCAAGGAGGAGAACTGGCGCTCGAGCGCTTCGAACGCGTCTTCGACGTCGGCGTCGTCCTCGTCCGCGTCGGCGAGCGTGTGGCACAGCTCGTCAGCGCCGATGAGCGTGTGGTTGAGGTACGCCTCGGCGACTTCCTTGGCCGTTCCTTCAACGCCCGCGACGACTTCTACGCCCGAATGGCAGAGCATGTTCGCGAAGTCGATGTCGATGCCGCCCGTGATGATGGTGTCGATGCCCATTTCTTTCAGCAGGGCGACTGTTTCTTCCGCCGGCAGGCCGGGGTTGGGGAGGTTTTGGCAGTCCGTGATGATGCCGCGATTCACGGTGTAGCACATGAAGCTGGCGCAATGCACGGCGTGAGGTGAAACTCCGAGTCCCTCGCATGCCACAGTTATTTTCATCTATTGCATTCCTTTTCTTCGTTTTCGTCTGGCTTACGATACAGCCGCGCGGCCTTCGTGCGGTTCTGCTTTCGCCAAACGGGAACTTCAGCGCCACGAATGACATAATGCTAACTATACGATGGAGGTTCGGTGCAGGCCGACCTCGCTAATCCTCTCGGTACGAAAAAGCCCCTGCGCACGTGGGACGCAGGGGCGAGATGGGGAAGCGGTCGGGGCGAGGCGGGGCTAGGAACGGTGTTTGCGCTCGAGGCGGGCGACTTCGGCGCGGTGCGCGCGGCCCGGGCGGAAGTCCTTCTTCGAGCCCTTCTTCGTCGGCGCGGAGGAGCTTTCCTGGGCGCGCTTCTTGCCCTGAGTGCGCTTCTTTCCGGTCGAGTTGCCTTTCGCGTTCTCGGAGCGCCTGGAGGGCGCGCCTGCGCGACCCGCGGTCTGCGAGCCCTTTGCGGACGATTTGCTCGGCTTGCCCTTCTTCGTCTTCTTGCCCGATTGCGCGGCCTCGCGCTCTTCGGCGGCGCGCGCCTGTGCCTTCTTCTTTTTCTTCTCGCGCTTGGCCATCTCGCGCTTCGCCTCGGCGATGTCGGGATCCTTGCGCGCGGCGGCCTTGGTCGCGCGCTCCGCGGCGGCGACGGCGGCCGCTTCTTCGTCGAACCCTTCGATCTTCACCTCGGGGATCTCGCGTTTCGTGAATTTCTCGATGTCGCGCAGCGCGTCTTCGGTCTCGGGCGTGACGAACGAGATGGCGCGCCCGGTGGCGCCGGCTCGTCCCGTGCGGCCGATGCGGTGCACGTAGTCCTCGGC
>CAKTSW010000278.1 GCA_934613165.1 uncultured Ellagibacter sp. | reverse complement strand
CGCGAAGGCCGCCCAGCAGAGCTCTTCCAACAAAACGAGCGGCGGCTCCTCGAGCGGCGGTTCGTCTTCCTCGGGTGGGTCGAGCAGCAACAAAGGCGGCGGCTCCTCGAGCGGCGGTTCGTCTTCCTCGGGCGGGTCGAGCAGCGTTCCCTCCTACGGATCGGTCGTCGACTACGCGATGTCGCGCATCGGCTGCCCCTACGTGTGGGGCGCGGAAGGCCCGAACTCCTTCGACTGCTCCGGCCTTGTCCGTTGGGCGTACCTGCAGGTCGGCATCTCGCTCCCCCACCAGAGCGAGGCCCTTTACAACTGCGCGACCTGGCGCGGCCCCGTGTCCGAAGCCCGTCCCGGCGATGTTCTGTGGCGCAGCGGGCACGTGGGAATCGCAGTGAGCTACGGCGGGTCCCATTACGTGCATGCCCCTACGTTCGGCGCGTACGTCCGCGACACCGACTCGCTTTCGTGGTCCGGTTTCACGACGGCGTTACGCTTCGGGTAAGCCCGAAACTTCCACCGAATAGAAAAACCCAGCGGATTTACCCGCTGGGTTTTTTCATGCGCTAATAGCGTACCGCGTTCGGACAGGCGGGCGCGCCTCCCGCCCGAACGGCGAGTTTCCCTTGTTACACGTCGGTTTCCATGAAATGATCGAACTCGTCGGTGATTTCCTTGGAAGGCTCCTTGGTCAGAAGCGAGACGACGACGATGGCCGCGCACGCGAGAACGAAGGCGGGCAGAAGCTCGTACACGCCGAGCCAGCCGCCCAGAGGCTTCACAAGGTTGTGCCACACGAGAACGGAGAGGGCGCCGGTGAGCATGCCCGCGATCGCGCCCTGGCGCGTTGTGCGGCGCCAATAGAGCGAGAAGAGGATGAGCGGGCCGAACGACGCGCCGAAGCCGGCCCACGCGTACGAGACGACGTTGAAGATCGACGAGTTCGCGTCCATGGCGATCACGATGCCGAACAGAAGAACGGCGGCGAGCGTGAAGCGCGCGACGATCATGACCTGGCGATCGGTGGCATCGCGCTTGATGAGCCCCTTGAAGATGTTGGTTGCAACCGCCGAGCCCGAAATGAGCAGATACGAGGACGACGAGCTCATGGCCGCCGCGAAGATGCCGGAAACGACGAGGCCGCAGGCGAACGACGGCAGGATCATGCGAGACAGCACGATGAAGATGTTTTCCGCCGCCGACTGGGTAAGGAATTCGGTCGGGATGACGGCGCGCCCGATAAGGCCGATGCAGAGCGCGCTTGTGAGCGAGACGACGAGCCATACCATGGCGATGATGCGGGATTTCTTGATCTCGTCGGAATGGCGGATGCTCATGAAACGCACGAGCACCTGGGGCATGCCGAAGTAGCCCAAACCCCACGCGAGGCCGGAGACGATGGTGACGAGCCCGTATTCGCCCGCAGCGCCGAAAAGCGGCTCCCCATCCTGGACGATCTGGTTGCCGTTCGCATCGAGAATCGGGTTCGCGATCTGCGTGCCCGACAGGAAGCCGGGAATGCTTTGAAGGAAGGCGACGGTGTTGTCAACGCCGCCGGCCTGCGCGACGCTGCCGATGAACACGGTCGCGAGCGCGAAGAACATGAGCGTGCCCTGGATGAGGTCGGTCGTGCATACCGAGAGGTACCCGCCGACGAACGTGTAGAGGAACACGATGATCGCTCCGAGCACCATCATCGTCGCGTAGTCGAGCCCGAAGAGCGTCGAGAACAGCTTGCCGCAGGTCACAAAGCAGCTTCCCGTGTAGATGGAGAAGAACAGAAGCGTGATGATCGCGGCGATCGTCATGAGGACGTGCTTGTCGTCGTGAAAGCGATTCGAGAAGAAATCGGGGACCGTGATCGAATTGTTCGCGACCTCGGAATACTTGCGCAGGCGCTTCGCGACGAATTTCCAGTTCAGATAGGTGCCGATGGCAAGGCCGATCGCCGTCCACATGGCATCCGACGCCCCCGTGAAATAGGCAACGCCCGGCAGGCCCATGAGCAGCCAGCCCGACATGTCGGAAGCCTCGGCGGATAGAGCGGTGAGCCACGGCCCGAGACCGCGGCCTCCCAAGAAGTACGCTTCACTCGACGAGTTCGATTTCTTCGCATAGACGAAGCCGACCAGAACGACGACGATGAAATAAAGCAGCATTGCGAACAATACCCAGAAATCGCCAGTAACCACGGTTCACCTTTCTTTCTTTTCGTGCGCACGCATTATAAGGCAAGCTTGTGCATGCTATCGCACACTAAAGCGATTATTCGGCGACGCGGCTACCGGGCGGGGCGGGCCGATGCGCGCCCTCGCTTGCCGCATGCCCGCGCGACCAAAATCGCGCTTGCCGAGCAGCGCGCGCAAACGTATCATCGTGTGCGGATGAAACGGCGCGCCGCGCGCCACCGCCAAGGAAAGCAAGGAAGCGATTATGACAGCTTATGCAGACATGAGCCACGACGAGCTCGCACGCGCGCTTGCGAGCGCGATGGAGGACTATGCGCAGTTCAAGGCGAAGGGCCTTGCGCTCAACATGGCGCGCGGCAAGCCGAGCGCCGAGCAGCTCGACCTGAGCATGCCGATGCTTGCGACCGTCGCGACCGCCGAAGACTGCATCGCCGAAGACGGCACGGATTGCCGCAACTACGGCGTCCTCGACGGGCTGCCCGAGGCGAAGAAGCTCATGGCCGGCATGCTCGACGACGAGCCCGAAAACGTCATCATCGGCGGCAACTCAAGCCTCACGCTTATGTACAACGCCGTTGCGCGCTGTCTCGATTTCGGGACGCTTGGAAGCACGCCGTGGAGCCGCTACGAATCCATCAAGTGGCTCTGCCCCGTTCCCGGCTACGACCGTCATTTCGGCATCACCGAGGCGTTCGGCATCGAGATGATCCCCATTAAGATGAACGAGGACGGGCCCGACATGGACGCGATCGAGAAGCTCGTCGCGGACGACGAGTCGATCAAGGGCATCTGGTGCGTGCCGAAGTACTCCAACCCCGGCGGCGTCACCTATTCCAACGACGTGGTGAA
>CAKTSW010000277.1 GCA_934613165.1 uncultured Ellagibacter sp. | reverse complement strand
CAGATGTGGGCGGCGCAGTTCATCGACCGCGAGGAAGGGCGCTCCTTCATCTCCTCGGGCGGCCTCGGCACCATGGGGTTCGGGTTCCCCGCGGCCATCGGTGCTGCGTTCGGGCGCCCTGGCGCGCAGGTCGTGTGCATCGCGGGCGACGGCTCGTTCCAGATGAACAGCCAGGAAATGGCCACGGCCGCCATCCACAACGTGCCGGTCAAGGTCGTCATCCTCGACAACCGCGCGCTCGGCATGGTGCATCAGTGGCAGAAGCTGTTCTACCACGAGCGCTATTCCTCGACCGTGCTCGACGCCAACCCCGATTTCGTCAAGCTCGCCGACGCCTACAGCTGGCAGGCCGAGCGCGTGACCGACCCCGCCAAGCTCGACGAGGCCTACGACCGCATGCTCGCCGCCCAGGGCCCCTATCTGCTCGACGTGGCGATCTCGCCCGACCAGAACGTGTTCCCGATGGTCGCTCCCGGCAAGGCCATGAGCGATGTCATGGGCGCCATCGACGTCGCGGTCGGCGCGGTCCGCACCGACATGCCGGGCGAGCCCGTGCGCACCGTTCCCGAGAAGTCGCCGTGCGCGAAGATCGACGCGCAGTTCGGCGGCCGCTGGGAAGCCGACCCGCACGACAAGGGCCCCCGCCAAGGCGAGGATGCCGGCGCGGATGAAGATGCCAACGAGAAAGGACAGGCACGATGAAGCACATTCTTTCCGTTCTCGTCGAGAACAAGCCGGGCGTGCTTTCCCGCGTGACCGGCCTCATCTCCCGCCGCGGGTTCAACATCGACTCGCTGTCGGTGGGCCCGACCGAGGACCCCACGATGTCGCGCATCACGATCATCGTGAAGGCCGACGACGTGGCCTACGAGCAGATTACCAAGCAGCTCCACAAGCTCGTGAGCGTGTACAAGATCAGTGACCTTACCAATGATTCTGCGATCGAGCGCGAGCTCGTGCTGTTCAAGGTGAACGCCGCGCCCGAGCGCCGCAACGAGATCATCGAGATTACGAACGTGTTCCGCGCGAAGATCGTCGATGTGGGCAAAAGCTCGCTCACGATCGAGGCCACGGGCGACGAGAGCAAGCTCAAGGGCATGGAGGACCTCTTCCGCGCCTACGGCATCAAGGAGATCACGCGCACCGGTAAGATCGCGATGAGCCGCAATTCCAAGGAAGTGTAGGCGTTCCGCTTGCAGCTTCGGCGGATTCGCGCGCTTGGGCTCCACCAGGGTTTCACCGCACAGCGGTTGACCATATGCAGGGAACATCAGCCAAGAAGAAAGGACACACTGAAAATGGCTGTGACTATCTATTATGAAGAGGACGTCGATCCGAAGATCATCCAGGGCAAGAAGGTCGCCATCATCGGCTACGGCTCGCAGGGCCATGCCCATGCCCTGAACCTCATGGACTCCGGTTGCGACGTGCGCGTCGGCCTTCGCGAAGGCTCCAAGTCCGCTGAAAAGGCCCGCGAAGCCGGCCTTAAGGTCGTCGACATGGACACCGCCGCCGAGGAAGCGGACGTCATCATGATCCTCACCCCGGACGAGACGCAGCCGAAGGTCTACGAAGAGCACATCAAAGATCACCTGAAGGCCGGCGACACCCTCGCGTTCGCCCATGGCTTCAACATCCACTACGGCTACATCAAGGCTCCCGAGGACGTTAACGTCATCATGTGCGCTCCGAAGGGCCCGGGCCACATCGTCCGCCGTCAGTTCACCGAGGGTTCCGGCGTGCCCGACCTCGCGTGCGTGGCGCAGGACGCGACCGGCGACGCATGGGACATCGCCATGTCCTACTGCTGGGGCGTCGGCGGTGCCCGCTCCGGCATCATCAAGGCGACGTTCGCCCAGGAAACCGAGGAAGACCTCTTCGGTGAGCAGGCGGTTCTCTGCGGCGGCCTCGTCGAGCTCGTCAAAGCCGGCTTCGAGACGCTGGTCGACGCGGGTTACCCGCCCGAGCTCGCTTACTTCGAGTGCTACCACGAGATGAAGATGATCGTCGACCTCATGTACGAGTCCGGCATCCACTTCATGAACTACTCGATCTCCAACACTGCCGAGTACGGCGAGTACTACGCGGGCCCGAAGGTCATCAACGAGGAATCCCGCGCGGCCATGAAGGAGATCCTCAAGCGCATCCAGAACGGCGAGTTCGCCAAGGAGTTCGTTGCCGACTGCAACAACGACCACAAGTGGCTCATCGAGCAGCGCGAGGCGATCAACAACCATCTCATCGAGACCACCGGCGCCAAGATCCGCGGCATGTTCTCCTGGATCAAGTCCGACGACGAGAAGTAAATCGCTGGGCAAGTTCCATCTGCCGAGCGTTCGAAGGGGCCCTGTGCGGGCCCCTTCCTTTTTCCCGATGCGCTTCGCGCCCTTCCAATCACCGACCGCGCGCGCCCGCGCGCTGGCTTCGGGCCCGGGCGAAGCGTCTGCGCTCCCGTCACTCCACTACAATAAAGCGCGTCTGAGTTCCCGCAACTAAAGGAGTGCGCTTATGGGTAGGGTGTTCAACTTCTCCGCTGGTCCGGCAATGCTTCCGGAGCCGGTTCTCAAGCAGGCCGCCGCCGAGATGCTCGATTACGACGGCACCGGCATGTCGGTGATGGAGATGTCCCACCGCTCCGCAGCGTTCAAGGGCATCATCGAAACCGCCGAACAGGACATCCGCGACCTCATGGGCATCCCCGACAACTACCGTGTGCTCTTCCTGCAGGGCGGCGCGACCCAGCAGTTCGCGGCGATCCCGATGAACCTCATGCGCAACAAGGTGGCCGACTACATCGTCTCGGGCAACTGGTCGAAGAAGGCGTTCAAGGAAGCCAAGCTCTACGGCACCGCGAATCTCGTCGCCAGCTCCGAGGAAGACGGTTTCACGCGCGTCCCCGATTTCGATCAGGCCTCGTTCAGCCCCGACGCCGACTACGTCTACATCTGCCAGAACGAAACGGTGTACGGCACCCGCTACGATCATCTTCCGGAAACGGGGAATGCGCCGCTCGTGTCCGACGTGTCCTCGATG
>CAKTSW010000276.1 GCA_934613165.1 uncultured Ellagibacter sp. | reverse complement strand
GGGGTTCCTGCCTGGCACAGATAGTCGGCCGTGTGGCCGAACTTGCCCCTACGGCAGTACAACTCGCTGTCGGCATCTTGCAAGCTCTTGTGGAGGGCCTCGGAGCCAATGCCGGAGTAATTCTCCAGGCGGCAATCTCAATCGTCCAGACGCTCGCGCAGGGGCTTCTCAGCCTCGGCTCATATCTGTTCAATTCCGGGCTGTCTCTGATTAGTCAGCTCGCGCAGGGTGCCGGGTCGGCGATCCCTCAGTTTATTGCGACCGTGCTGCCGCAGATCTTGCAGTTCACCGACAATCTCCGCGCCAACTTTGGGCAGTTCGTAGATGCTGGCATCGACCTGCTGCTCTCGATCACCGATGGAATTGTATCGTCAATTCCTACTCTGCTTGAGAATATCCCGCAGATCGTCACCAACATTGCCGGGCTCATCAACGACAATGCGCCTAAGCTGCTTGTCGCCGGTGCGCAGATCATCATCAAGCTGCTGGCCGGTATCATCCAGAATGTCCCGAACCTGATTGCAGCACTGCCGCAAATCATTCAGGCCATTGTCGCGGTCTTCAAGGCCTTCAACTGGCTTGAGATCGGTACAAACATCATCCGCGGTATTATCTCCGGCATAAAGTCGGCCATCGGCGGCCTCGTCGAAGCTGCTGCCAGCGCCGCAAAGGCAGCCTTCAACGCTGCCAAGAACGCACTCGGTATTCACTCCCCCTCGAAGAAATTCGCCTGGATTGGTGAAATGTCGATCGCAGGTTGGGAAAAGGGCTGGGATGACAGCTACGGCGAGTTCCTGTCCAACTGCAACGATGATATGGATACCTTTGTAGCAGACGCACAGAACACGATCGGCGGCTACAATATTGGAGCCGGGAACAATTCTGCAACCGGCCGCCTCGGCGCTGCACCCGGTGGCGGAGCTGTGGTCGTATACCAGGAAAACACCATCAACACCCACGACAGCTACACGCCGTCGGAGGTAACCCGGAAACTTGAGGACCTGACCGATCGGTTAGGTTGGAGGCTTCACTGATGGACAAGAAAACCAAGATCACCTATAAGAGCGACCTCGGCGAGATTCTGTTCGCTGTCTCGTCACCATTCTGGGTGAGCAAAATCAAAGGTGCCTCTGGCCTGCCCGTAGACGTTGCTACTTCTGCCGGGTATAAGCAGCAGGGCGCATCTGTTTCGAGCCAGACCGTGAAAGAACGCACCATCACGATCAACGGCTCCATCCTGCGATCTGTTGCCGTAAATCGCCGGAAGATGCTCGACGTCATGGCGCCCTTGCACAAGGGCACACTGACCGTTGAGCAGAACGGCGAAAGCTGGTATCTCGAAGTCTACCCGACGCAAGCGCCCGATTTTGACGACGGCGAGGGCGCCCAGGGCTTCCAGTTCTCAGCTGTTGCTCCTTTCCCATACTGGCGGACCACTGCCACCGCGCGAACGATGATAGGCGGCCTGCAGGCTCTGTTCAAGACGCCGTTCTACACCGGCGGCACCTGGTACATCTCCAAATATGCGGACACTTACCTTACAAATGTAAAGAACACCGGCAACGTCAAAATCCCAATCAAGGCCGTGTTCCAGGCTGTGACCGACGTTGTCGAGCCGGAACTGTACCACGTCGGGGATCGTGTCTACATAAAGATTCTTGGCACACTGTATGCCGGGCAGACAATCACCGTCAACACAGCTTACGGGCAGCGCGGGGCGATGCTCACCGATAAGGACAGCACAACGTCCGATGTCTTCCATCGTCTTGAAATCGATTCAGACCTTGAACTCGGCCTCAATCCAGGTGACAACATACTCCGCTATACAGCACAGAGTAACCGCGAAGGTCTCCGCCTGTATGTGATAGCAGAGGAGGGCATCGTCAATGGCCTTTGAGATCTGGAAGGATGGTGTCCGCACCGGCCTGCTGGAAGGCTACGATTCGATTCAGTGGCTTACATACTCCCGCGATTATGGCGAGTTCCAAATCACCGCCTCTAATCCGACCGTAGCTGCACTGCTTGGGCAGGGCACAACGATCCTCAACACGGATACGATGGAACTCGGCTCTGTGGAATACGTCAAACCACAGGTTGACGCCTCCGGCTGCCTGTCTGTTGAGGCCCGCGGCTACAATTCCATAGCTATGCTGGATCGCCGTGTCGTTATGGGTACGGTTACCATCTCCAACATTGAGGACGCCATGATTAAGCTCTACACAGACAATCAGCGCGGCCTCTCCCTGCTACCGCCGGAGTCCAACGGTTACGGCGAGACAGCAGATTCGCAAATCACCTGGAACTCAATCCTCGATGCGTGGAAAAAGCTCGCCGAGCTTGCAAAGTTCGGTTTCGGCTCTGTTTTTGACCGCCTTGCCGGAACGAACACTCTACGGATCTATAAAGGCGTGGACCGCTCCGATGACCGCAGCGCCAACTATTCCGGTGTGTTCGGCGACCGGGCAGGCAACTTGACCGAGATCAGCCTCGCCCGCGACGCCAGCAAATACAAGAACGTGGCGATCGTCGGCGGAGTTTGCGAAGGCGCAAACCGCGTCGTCCGAATCGTTGGCTCCGCCTCTGGCGATGACCGTCGTGAGCTGTGGGTTGACGCCAAGGATCTGCAAAAGACCTACCAGATTGCCACACCCACCGGCAAGTACGATTCGCAGGGCAACCCAGAGTACAACTACACAGAGGCCACCTACACAGAGGAGGAGTATGCCGCTGCACTGGATCGGCGCGGCGTTGAAAAGCTACTCGACTGCCTCAACACACAAAGCGTCTCTTGTACTGTCATTGATGGCCCTATGCGCTTTGGGGTGAACTACAACATCGAAGATCGCGTCCCGGTCGTCTGCAAAGACTTCCTTGGACTCCGCATGAGTGCCCGCGTCTCCGGCGTCAAGCTCGTGTACGAGGACAATGCGCGAAAAGTTTACCCCATTTTATCCGACTTTGAACAGTTAAGGAGTTGAAATACCAATGCTTTGCTATCCCCTCGACAACACAGGGTACGAGGCGGAGGGGCTGGGCCTCGAA
>CAKTSW010000275.1 GCA_934613165.1 uncultured Ellagibacter sp. | reverse complement strand
CTTGCCGTCCAGCATGTTTCGCAGAGCCGATAGCTTTCCCAAACAGCCGCTTGCTTGAAGCGGAAAACGCATCGAAACGCGTTAAGAAAGCGAGTGAGGAAAACATGTCAAACAGTGCAGCGGCAAGCGCCCTTTCCCTTGGGGCGAAACCGAAGGAGAAAAAGAAGAATTCGACGGCGGAGGTCGTCGCCGCGTCGATGGTCGGCACGGCCATCGAGTTCTACGACAACTACTGCTATTCCATCGCGGCGGCGAGCTACTTCGGCCTCATCTTCTTCACCGACGTGGCGAAGTCGAACCCCGTCTTGGCGACGCTGCTCGCGTTCGTGACGTTCGCCGTGTCGTTTCTGGCGCGCCCGTTCGGCTCTCTTCTGTTCGGCCACTTCGGCGATAAACTCGGCCGCAAGAAAACCCTGGTTGCAGCCCTTATGATGATGGGCATCGCGACGTTTGTCGTAGGGCTTCTTCCCGGGTATGACGTGCTCGGCCCCGTTTCCGTCGTGCTGCTGTGCCTGTGCCGCGCGCTTCAAGGCCTGGGCCTTGCGGGCGAGTGGTCGGGCGCCGCTCTCGTGGCGACCGAGAACGCGCCGAAGAGCAAGCGCGCCCTTTACGGCAGCTTCCCGAACTTGGGCGCGCCGATCGGGTTTTTCTGCGCGTACGGCGTGAACCTGCTGCTCGATTCCGCGCTCACCTCCGACCAGATGGTCGCGTTCGGGTGGCGCATCCCGTTCCTTCTCTCGATCGTCCTCGTCGTCGTCGGCCTCGTCGTTCGCCTGCGCATGGCGGAAACTCCCGTGTTCCAAAAGGCCGCTGCTGAGAACCGCGTCGCGAAGGCGCCGTTGCTTGAGCTTCGCCACCATTGGAAGCGCGTCGTGCTCGGCACCTGCGCCATGGGCGTGACCTACACGCTATTCTACCTGCTCGGGACTTGGTCGCTTTCCTATGGCGTGTCGACGCTCGGGTTCACGCAGCCGCAGTACCTCGGCTTCGAGCTCGTCGCCGTGTTCTTCTTTGCGGCGTTCATCCTTGTCGGGTGCCTTTCCGCCGATCGTCTTGGTCGCAAGCCCGTGCTGCTCGTCGCTACGTGCGCCGCGCTCGTGTTCAGCTTCGCGATTCCCTTCACCCTCGGAACCGGCACCGTTGCGGGCGTGATGGTGTTCCTCTGCGTCGGCTTCGCGGTCATGGGCCTTGTGTTCGGTCCGTGCGGGTCGTATCTGCCCGAGCTTTTCCCTGCGAACGTGCGCTACTCGGGCGCCGGCCTTTCCTATAACCTGGCCGCGATCCTCGGCGGCGCGTTCGCCCCGACCATCGCAAGCGCCCTCGTCATGAACTTCGGCTTGGGCGCTGTGGGCGGGTATCTCGCGGTCATGGCCGTCCTCGCCCTTATCGCGCTCGCGTTCTTCAAGGAGAGCAAGCACGTCGACTACGACAAATAGCCTGTTCGTGAAGCCGCGCGCCTGCTCCGGCTGCAACCGGGGTAGGCACGCCTGTGGTTTCTGCGGGGCGGGATGTTGAGGTCGGGTCGGTTGTCGGCTACCATGATGGTTCTTTCGAACGCGCGGCGGCTTACCGCCCGAACCACAAGAAGGAACCCTACCATGCCCGACCTCCCACTTCACGAAAGCGCGTATGCGGCCCCGCAAGCCGCATACGCATCCGGATCGAACGGGCCTTCGGCATCGGCCGAGCCCGCACCCGGCGGTTCCACCCGCCCCGTACCCCTGACCGACGACGACCTCGCGGCGATGATGCGCGATCATGAGCCGAGCTTCTGGGAGCGCAACTCGGGACGCGTGGTCACGCTTGCGCTCATCGCCGCGAACGTGATCGCCTACCTGGCCGAAGTGCTGCTTTCGGGCACGGGGCAGGAAATCTCTTTGCGCACGCTCGTCGAGATGGGGGCCATGTGCGCGCCGTTCGTCCAAGGGCCTGAAGACCTGTATCGGTTCATCACGCCGATGTTCCTCCACATGGACCTCATGCACCTTTTGTTCAACATGGTGGCGCTCTACAGCGTGGGCGAGCTTTTGGAGCGCGTCCTTGGAAGAGGCAGCTTCGTCATCCTGTACTTCGTCGCCGGTATCACCGGTAACGCGGTGTCGTATGCGACCTCGCTCGTGGAAGGGGGCCTTTCGGTTTCGGCCGGTGCGTCGACGAGCGTGTTCGGCCTGTTCGTCGCGGTGGCGCTGCTCTGCGTGCTCGTGCGGGGCGACCGCGCGATCTTTCGCGAGTTCAGCCGCGGCATGCTCTCGGTCATCGCGATCAACGTCGTCTACACGCTGCTCGTCCCGAGCGTTTCGATCAGCGGGCACTTGGGCGGTGCCGTGGGTGGCGCCATCGCCATGCTCATGATTCCCGCGGCGAGCCTGCGCACGCCGCGCGCGGTGCGCATCGTCGTGGCCGTTGCGTGGGTGGCGGCGCTTGCGGGTGTCCTTGTGTGGGGAGGCGTTTTCTAAGGTGGCGAACAACCGCACGCAAGGCATGCCAACCACCACAAGCCGCACGCTGCATTATTACTGGCTCGTCACGCGCAAGCATTTCGGGCTGTTCGCCGGGCTCGTCGTCGCGACGCTCGCGTACGTGGCACTGCTTTCCTACGCGAACCCCTACCTCATGAGCCTCGTCGTCGACGAGGTGAGCGCGAACCCCGTTGCCGCCGACGAGGTGTTTTCCGCGTTCGGCCCCTTCGCCGTCGCGCTCATCGTGGTGAACGTGACAGGTCAGGCGGCGAGCAAGCTGCAGGACTATTGCATGTACCGCCTACAGATCGCGGCGTCTTACGACCTCGCGACCATGAGCTTCGATGCGCTGTGCAACCAGTCGATGTCGTTTCATTCCAACCGTTTCGGCGGCACGCTCGTTTCCCAAACCTCGAAGTTCATGAGCGCGTATCAGCTTATCCTGGAAACGCTCGCGTTCCCGTTTCTGCCGGTCATCTGCTCGATCGTGTTCACGTGCGCGGTGCTTGTTCCCCGCGTGCCGGTGTACGTGGCGGTGCTCATGATGCTGCTCGCCGTGTACGCGTGCGTGTCCTACCTTATGTA
>CAKTSW010000274.1 GCA_934613165.1 uncultured Ellagibacter sp. | reverse complement strand
TCCATCGTGATGATGTGCCCCGTGCGCTCGTGGTTCATGCGGTCGATGATGCACGCGAGCGTGGTCGACTTGCCGGAGCCGGACGGGCCGGTCACAAGGACCAAACCCTTCGTGACGCTGGCGAGGTTGAGCACCGACTCGGGGATGTGCATTTCCTTCGGGTCGGGCAGACCGAACGGGATCACGCGGATAACCGCGCTCGCCGACCCGCGCTGGCGGAAGACGTTGGCGCGGAAGCGCCCCACGCCGGCCACGGCGAAGCTGAAGTCGTCGTCGTGGTTCACGTTTCCCTCGAAAAGCGACATGTCGCGTTTTGCCAGATCGTAGATGGCGCGAACGTATGCTTCGGTGTCGGCGGGCATAAGCGGCGCCGAATCGGTGCGCACATGAACGCCGCTCGTCTGATAGGACAGCGGCAGCCCCGCGATGATGAAGATGTCGGATGCCTTGACCTCGATCATGTGCTCGAGAAGCTCTTTCAACTGCATTGATGTATCTCCTATCGCTTACCGGTTCGAGCCCGCGTTCGAGTTCGACCAGAGGGTGTCTTCGGGAAGCTGCTGGGTGGTCGTGATGTGCCACGACTCGATGGAGTACTCGCGGTCGTCCGTCACGCGCAGCTCGGCTTCGAGCGTTTTTCCGCTTTGCGCCGCTACGGTGAACGAAATGCCGTCGCCGCTGGTTTCCGCGGAAACGTCCAGGTCATCGCCGCCGCATGCCTGCTTCGCCTTCGACAAAAGCTCGGTCAGGCGGGCGTCCACCGAGCTCACGGCTTCGGTGGCGGTGCCGGTCGTGCTTTTCAGCTCGTCGTCGATGCCGGCGACGAGCGCCTGCCCGCACGAATCGACGAGGTAGGTCTCGGCCGTGGAATCGGCCTGGCGCGCGGCCATGGCCTTCGTGGCGTTGGTGGTGGTCACGCACAGCATGGCCAAAACCGCCAGAAGCAGCACCGAGATTAACGTGAGCAGGCTGATCGGGCCGATGCGCATGCCTTCGCTTCGCCTTGCCATGCTAGTTCACCCCGCTTACGTAGCGCGACGCATTAAGGGAATAGACCTCGCCCGCGTCGTCGGAAACGGTGATCGTCGCGGTGTACAGCACGCCCGCGCCTTCGTTTGCGGAAGAAACCTTGCAGGTCACGTCGAAGTCGTCGCTGCCGGCCTTCGCCATGCCCTCGCCGACCTTCTTGCCGGCGGCCACCGCCTGCGGGTCCGACGAGAACTCCTCGGCGGCGTTCTGGGCGATCGTCGTTGCCGAGGAAAGCCGCCCCGCGTCGTTCGCGCCGCTCGATGCGTGGACGAACAGCGTGGTGAACACGGCCATCGATGCGATCAGCACGACGAGCAGGATAAGCGCCTCGATAAGGAACGACGTGCTCGACCACGAAAGGTTTTCCCTGGTCGCAGTTCTTTTCGCCATGCTACTCGCCCCCTTGCATGTTGCGCAGGGCGACTTCGGAGGTGCCGCCGTCGGTATAGATGGAAAGAAGCCCGTTCGCATACGCGAAGTCGAAGGTGCTCGATTCGGTCACTTCGCTCGCCTTCTCGGGCGTGTACTGGTTGCTCGCCAGGCTGTATTCCTGAACGATTTTGCCCTCGTACAGGTAGAACCGCGTTTCGTAGGTGCCGGAATCAAGGCGCTCCACCACCACGAGCGACTTGCCTTCGGGGCCCTTGCCCGCGGCGATCGACCCGATCGCATCGTTGGCGCGCACCACGTTGCAGATAAGCCCCACGCCCTCGCGCTCGGCGTTGTTCTGCGTCTGAACAGCCGAAACGGATTGGTATACGGAAACGCCTGCCACAAGCGCCAGCAGAAGCGCGATGAAAAACACCACGAGAAGGATGCGCTGGAACGCCTTGCCCGAAGGCGGGGTTTTCGCCGTTTGGGCCTCGGCGTGCGCGACCGCGGTCAGCGCGTCGATCTGCGTGGGTGTGTCGGTAGAAGAATGCATGCTCATCGGGGCGTCACCACCACGCTTGGCATGATGTTGTCGGCGAAGTACTCGTACGAGATGAGGTAGTCGTCATGGTTGATGACGAGCCCGTAGTCGTCTTCGAGGTGCTTGAGCGTTGCCGGGTAGCTGCCCTCGATGGCGCAGCACTGCTTCGCCGAGCTTAGGATGGAGTCGCGCAGCGCCACGGCGCCTTGCGTCCGCGCGTTCGCCTGGATCGCGCTCACGATAAGGCACGCCGCCACGGCCACAGCCACGATGCAGCACGCAACCGCGATGCGAACATGGCGGCGATGGCGTATCTGGCGTTCGGTTAATTCGTGGAACATGGGATCTACCTGCGATTCCGCTTAAGCGATAGAGCCCATGACGCCGATGAGCGGCAGCATGACCGCGATCAGCGTGGCGCCCACGGCGACGGTCAGAAACGCCGCGAGCACGGGCTCGACGCTGTTGACGGCGTTGTCGAGCTGGACGTTCGCGTCCTCGAAGAAGATGTCGGCCAGCTGCGCGAGCACGTCGTCGGTGGAGCCGGAGCGCGTGCCCATCAAAAGCATGCGCCCGTACACGGGCTCGAACACGTCTTTCTCGACGATGGCCTGGCCCAGGCTGCGCGGGTTGTCCAGGTCGATCATGGTGTCGTAGGCGCTCTGCACCTTCGCGGCGAGTTCCGCGTGGTCGATGGTGGCCGCGGCCATCTTCATGGCCTCGTCTTCCTGCACGCCCGAGGCCACGTAGGCCGAAAGCGCGTTGGTGAAGCGCGAGAGCGCCAGCTGGTACATGGCCTGGCGCGTGCCGGGGAACTTCTCCATGAGGCGCATCACCCAGATACGGCCCGACTGCGTGCGGGCGCGCACGGCGATGACGAGCGCGACGATCGTGGTGATGAGCACGATAGCGAGCGCCACCCACCCGATGACCATGGAAACGCCCACCATGTTGAACGACCCCGAGGTGACCGAGCCCGACATGTTGGTGTAGGCGTCGGTGAAGATGGGCAGGATGACCGCGACCGTGAACGCGAGGATGACGCTCATCACGCACAGAAGCGCCGCCGGGTAGCCGACCGAGCTCTGCAGCTTCGAGAACGA
>CAKTSW010000273.1 GCA_934613165.1 uncultured Ellagibacter sp. | reverse complement strand
AAGTCGCTCTCCGACATGCTCAAGGGCAAGCAGGGCCGCTTCCGCCAGAACCTGCTCGGCAAGCGCGTCGACTACTCCGGCCGTTCGGTCATCGTCGTCGGCCCGTCGCTCAAGCTCCATCAGTGCGGCCTGCCGCAGCAGATGGCGCTCGAGCTGTTCAAGCCCTTCGTCATGAAGCGCCTGGTCGAACTCGAATACGCCGCCAACATCAAGGCCGCCAAGCGCGCCGTTGATCGCGGTGCCAGCTACGTGTGGGACGTGCTCGAAGAGGTCATCGTCGAGCATCCGGTGCTTCTGAACCGCGCACCTACCCCGCACCGCCTGGGCATCCAGGCGTTCGAGCCGGTGCTCGTCGAAGGCAAGGCCATCAAGCTCCACCCGCTCGTCTGCACGGCGTTCAACGCCGACTTCGACGGCGACCAGATGGCTGTGCACGTGCCCTTGGGCGCCGAGGCTCAGGCCGAGGCACGCGTGCTCATGCTTTCCGCCAACAACATCAAATCCCCGGCTCATGGCCGCCCGCTCACCGTGCCGACGCAGGACATGATTATCGGCGTGTACTACCTCACCGCAGCCCGCGACGGGTTCCCGGGCGAGGGTCGCGTCTTCATCGACTTCGACGACGCCGTGAACGCCCACGATGCCCACGCCGACGTGGACCTGCAGGCCAAGATCAAGGTGCGCCTCACCAAGGACACCCAGGTCGCGACCGCGTTCCACGCCTACGAGGAGCACAAGGCCGGCGAGCGCATCGAGACGACCATCGGCCGCATCATCTTCAACAGCGTGTTCCCGGACGATTACCCGTTCATGAACTACCAAATGAACAAGAAGGAAATCGGCCGCCTCGTCGAAGACGTGTGCAACCGCTACGAGCTTGCCGACGTGCCGCCGATCCTCGACGGTCTTAAGGCCACGGGCTTCCATTACGCCACCCTCGCCGGCATCACCGTTTCCGTCTACGACGCGACGGTCCCGCCGAACAAGGGCGAGATCCTCGACGAGGCCGAGACCAAGGTCGAAGCCATCGACGAGGACTACGAGATGGGCCTCATGAGCCCCGAAGAGCGCCACAAGCAGGTCGTCGACATCTGGACCGAAGCGAACGAGAAGGTCGGCGACGCGATGTCTGCCAACTTCGATCACTTCAACCCCATCTACATGATGGCCGACTCCGGTGCTCGTGGTAACATCAAGCAGATTCGTCAGCTCGCCGGCATGCGCGGCCTCATGGCCGACACGAAGGGTCAGACGATCGACATTCCGGTTAAGTCGAACTTCCGCGAAGGCCTGTCGGTGTTGGAGTACTTCATCTCCACGCACGGCACCCGAAAGGGCATGGCCGACACGGCGCTTCGTACCGCCGACTCCGGTTACCTCACGCGTCGTCTCGTCGATGTCGCGCAGGACGTCATCGTCCGCGAAATCGACTGCGGCACCACGACCGGCGTTCCGTACCCGCTGTTCACCGAGAAGGGCGAGCTCGACGAGAACCTCATCGGCCGCTGCTTGCTCGAGGACGTCGCGGGCGAAGACGGCGAGGTCATCCTCTCCGGCGGCGAGTACATCACGTCCATGGACGAGCTTCGCGCCATGGAAGCTGCGGGCGTTAAGGAAGTCGTCATCCGCACCGTCATGACCTGCCATGCCGAGCACGGCGTGTGCCAGAAGTGCTACGGCTGGGACCTCGCCACGGCGCGCCCGGTCAACATCGGCACGGCGGTCGGCATCATCGCGGCTCAGTCCATCGGCGAGCCGGGCACGCAGCTCACGATGCGTACCTTCCACGCCGGCGGCGTCGCGGGCGACGACATCACGCAGGGTCTTCCGCGTGTTCAGGAACTTTTCGAGGCGCGCAAGCCGAAGGGCCAGGCCGTCCTCGCGGAGATCTCCGGCACGCTGCAGGTCGCTGCCGACAAGCAGTCCAAGACGCTCACGATCCACGACCAGGAAGGCAACTACCGCGAGTACGTCGTTTCCGCTCGCGCGACGCTGCTTCCCGGCGTCACCGACGGGTGTGAGGTCAAGGTGGGCCAGCAGCTCACCAAGGGTTCCGTGAACCCGCACGACCTGCTGCGTCTCACCGACCCGAACACGACGCTGCGCTACATCGTGGCCCAGGTCCAGGGCGTGTACGTGTCCCAGGGCGTGGACATCAACGACAAGCACATCGAGGTCATCGCGCGCCAGATGCTGCGCAAGGTGGCCGTCCTCGACGCGGGCGACTCCGACTTCCTGCCGGGACGCCAGGTCAACCGCTTCGAGTTCGAGAACGTGGCGAACGAGCTCATCGCCGAGGGCAAGAACCCGCCCGTCGGCCAGCCGCTGCTCCTTGGCATCACCAAGGCGTCGCTTGCCACCGACTCGTTCCTGTCGGCCGCGTCCTTCCAGGAAACCACGAAGGTCCTGACCGACGCCGCCATCGAGGGCAAGACCGATCACTTGGTCGGCCTGAAGGAGAACGTCATCATCGGCAAGCCGATTCCTGCCGGCACCGGCCTCAAGCGCTACCGCGAGGTGGGGCTTACCTACAAGGGCCGCCCGACGGGCAAGGTCGTCGGCGATCAGCTTCCCGACACCGCCCCCGAGGCGCTGCGCGAGGTCGAAGACCTCCTGCCCCAGCCGCAGGATTGGTCGCTCGACGGCGAGGGCTACCTCAACAACATGGGCTCGAACTACGGTTCCTACTACAGCGGGCTGTCGCTCGGCCATCGCGGGCCGCAGCTCTCCGACGAGGACGCACGCCTGTACATCTACGATGACCTGGGAGTTTCCCAGCGCTGGGCGAACAAGTTCAGCGAGGCCGGCATCGAGACGGTGGCCGATCTTGTGGGGCATACCGAAGAGGACTTGCTCCGCATCGAGGGCATCGGCGTGAAGGCGATCGAGGAGCTGAAGGAAGGGCTCGAGGCCCGCGGCCTGCTCTACGTAATCGAGGACGACCTGTCGGCGTCTTCCGACGACATGAGCCAGCTGCTCGACATGGTCTTCAGCCCGGACGACACCGTGCTCATCGGCGGTGACGAGCCGCCCACGTTCAACACCGA
>CAKTSW010000272.1 GCA_934613165.1 uncultured Ellagibacter sp. | reverse complement strand
CCGCTGATCCGGGCGAACTCACGATTAGCGGCGGTAACTTCAAGGGGGACATCTTTACTGAAACTCCAGGTTATGGCTTTATTAAAGTAACCGGCGGCACGTTCTCCGATCCGAGCGTATACCAGTACGCGCAATCTGGCACCGTCGATGTGAACCTCGCAAAAGACTACACGGGCAATGTCACGATTCCCGCTGGCGTAACCTCAACGCTCGATCTTAATGGCAAGGTCTTCTCCGGAGGAACAGTAGTCGGCAAAGCCGCTCTCACGAATTATGGGACTATCACCATTAAAGATTCTATTACGGGTGGAAAAATCTGCCGTACAGATAACGGTGCAAAGGGTTATTACACCATCGATAACCAAGGAACCATGACGATCGAGTCTGGCTCCGTTTATAACGCAACGGGTCTGATTCCCAACGGTTCTTCCCTCATTAGAAATGCCGGCAATTCAAGCCCAGCAACGCTCAATATCGAGGGAGGGGATATCAAGCAAGATGGCTTCACTGCCGTCAAAAATGACGACTATGGCATCCTGAATGTTTCAGGCGGAACCATAACAGCAAGCGGAGAACGCGCGACCGAAGACGGCACCACCTATACGCCATCAGCTGTTCAAAACTGGAGCACCGCCAGCATCAGCGCCGGAACGATAAATGGCGCCGTGTGGACAAGCGTATGGAGCGATGAATATCCCAACGCGGTAACAACCATTTCTGGAACCGCCAAAATCAACGGCGTCATCATCAATAAACGTGCCGACGGCTATAACCCAACTACAAACCCGATAACCAACATCACCGGCGGCACGTTCTCGAGTGATCCTTCGGCTTATGTTGCTGACGGCTACGAAGCGGTGAAGAGCGGCGAGAGCTGGGTCGTTCAGGTTCCTTACACTCCCGCGCCTGCTCCTACCACGGAAACCACCACTGTTACCAATCCTGATGGCACCACGACCACTACGGTGACCGACAAGAAGACGGGCGAGTCCACCGCTACCACGAAGGGCGCAGACGGCACCACCGTCGTCGAGAAGACCGACGCCTCCGGCGCCACCACGACCGAGATCACCGTGCCCGCCGACACGGCCGCGGCCGCTGAAGGCCCCGTTGAGGTGCCCGCCGCCATCGAAGTCGCTGAAGACCAGGCCGTTTCCGTTTCCGCGCCCGCCGGAACCGTCGTCGCCATCCCGGTGAGCGACGAAAACGCCGGTAACGTCGCGGTGATCGTGCACGCCGACGGCACCGAGGAGCCCATCCCAATGTCGCTCGTCGAAGACGGCAAGGTCGTCGTGAAGATCGACGGCAACGAGACGATCAAGGTCGTCAACAACGCCAAGGACTTCGAGGACGTGGCTGACGAGCACTGGGCCGCGGACGACATCGACTTCGCAAGCTCGCACGCGATCTTCCTTGGCATCGCCAACGGCTCGACCTACGAGCCCGAAACGGCCCTCACCCGCAACATGATGATGACCGTGCTCGCGCGCGTCGACGGCGCCGACACCGAGGACAGCGACCCGTGGTACGCCAAAGGCAACGCTTGGGCCGTCGAGAACAAGGTGTCTAACGGTCTCCAAGGCGAGGACAGCATCACCCGCGAGCAGCTGGTGACCATGCTGTTCAACTACGCCAACAAGGCGGGCCTCGACACCACCGCGCGTGCCGACATGAGCTCCTTCCCCGACGCTACCGGCGTGTCTCCCTGGGCAACCGATGCTGTGAGCTGGGCTGTCGCCGAAGGAATCCTGAAGGGCGTCGACAACACCTACGTCGCCCCGCAAGGCCTGGCAACCCGCGCGCAGGCAGCGGCCTTCCTAGCACGCTACGTGCACGCAGCGCTGCTGTAAACGAACATCGCACGATTTGCATCTCTAAGCGTTAAAAAAGGAAGCGTGACTGCAGGGTCGCGCTTCCTTTTTCTTACGAAGAGGTTTCAAATCTGAGATCGCTCAGACGTTATTGAAGCCAGCACAAAGCCACCCATGAGCTACTCGACAATTAGTTCTTCGGGCAGCTCGGGGCCCGATGGCAAGGCTTGCCCGAGCGTAAAAGCACCTCGTCTCCTGTCATTTTCCGAAACACCGACGACCATAGGAGTCCAAGTCGCCTACCGTAACTTTCTTAGCAAAATATCTTGAATAGCTATAAGGGTATGTGAGAAAATCACCCTACCGAAAGGGCGAATAGCCCAGTAGGTATCAGAACGGCGAGGTACGTACCTCGCCTTTTTCATATCGACAGGAACGGTATGGCCAAGCGCTTGAACTTGCACATCGACGAGTCGGGCAACCAGGACCTCTCGGAGGGCCGCTATCTTGTCGCAGTCGTGCTGCATGACCATTCTGAAAGCATTGAAGCAGCCATTGAGCGATATGAGGCGCGATTGGCCGCGGCAGGACTTCCCGATGTGCCTTTCCATGGCAAAGACCTGCTACATGGCAACGAAGATTACGCCACAGTGCCCCCTAGCGACAGAAAACGGCTGCTTGCTCAGTTTGCCCGCCTGGTGCGCGAGCTACCGGTATCGTTTTTCACACTACGCTATGATGATTCCATCGTGCACAATAGAAGCGAGCTCGAAGCAAGAATCAGGCGTGATTTGGCCTCGCTCGTATTCGACAGGCTTGCGTTTTTCCAGAGCTTCGATGTAATAGCCGTTTACTACGACAACGGTCAGAGCGCAGTGAGCACCGCGCTACACGATGCGTTAGATTTCGTGCTATCCAAAAACGTTGCCAGCTATCGGGGCGCTGACCCAAACGCCCGTAGACTCCTGCAAATGGCCGACTACGTCTGTACAGTTTTGCGTGTAGCCGACGATTATGACGCCAACAAGCAATCGAAGACGCACGAGCGGTTCTTCGGCAACAGACGAAACTTCATACAGTCGTTCAAAAAGCAGCTAAGCCGAAAGGTTTTCGTTTAGGCCGACGCATTGTATCAACTAAGGGATTTCCATTGGCAAGGAGATGCAGATTCGCATCCGGACCTCAGATTAGTTTGGTAGAATCCTATCTTGAGGACGCTTCGCCGCCTGGGCAGCACCGACTGTAAGGAGGTC
>CAKTSW010000271.1 GCA_934613165.1 uncultured Ellagibacter sp. | reverse complement strand
GTACCGTAGCACACTCTTCGCGCATGTCCAAGCGACAGGCGCAGTAAGGAGCGACTATGTCTGACAACACCACGGCCGAGGTCGTCGAGACCAACGCCTTCATGAAAGCGCCGGAGAGCAAGAAGCTTCTCACCGTCATCGGCGTGTACTGCGGCATCATCGCCAACCTGCTCATCTCGACATCGAATGCCACCGTCCTGCCCGCCGCGGCGGCCGACATCGGCGGCATGGACATCTACGGCTTGGCGCAGAGCATTTCGAGCGTGCTCTCCGTGGCGCTCATGCCGGTCTTCGGCTTCATCGCCGCGCGGAACCCGCACCTTAAGCGCATCCTGTGCACGGTCGGGCTCGCCGGCGGCGCCTGCGTGCTTTTGGTGCGCGCCGTCGCCACGAACATGATGATGATCGTGGTCGCCAACATCTTCTGGGGCATGGTCTCCGCCGCCGTGTTCGGCGTGGGCTTCACCATCATCCGCGACGTCTTCGACCGTAAGAAAGCGGGCTTCTACCTGGGGCTGGTCGGAACCGTCATGTCGGCGGCGACGCTCGTCGGGCCCGTTGCGGCCGGCTTCGTCATCGACACGTGCGGCTGGCGCGTGTGGACGTGGGTCTGCGTCGCCATGCTCGCCGTCGGCGCGCTCGTCACGTTCTTCGGCGTGAGCGTGAAGAAGGAGGAGGTCGCTGAGCTGGCCTCCGAGGGCAAGAGCTTCGACGGGTTCGGCGCCGTCTGCGTGATGATCGCCTTCGCCGCCCTCATCGTCGGGCTGTCCATGGGCACGAGCTACGTGAAGTTCGGCACGCCGCTCAACACGGCGCTGCTCGTTATCGCGGTGGTGTTCCTCGTGCTTCTCGCTGTCAACATCAAGAAGAAGGGCAACGAGGCCATCATTCCCATCGGCACCCTGAAGAACCGAAACGTGCTCGTCCTCACCGCATCGAACTTCCTGCATAACTTCGGATCGATGACGATTATCTTCTTCATTGCGGGATTTATCATGAGGACTCTCACGAACGACCCGATCTGCCAGACCTTGGGGCCTGCGACTGCGGCCGGCTTGGCATCCGCCCTCATGGCCGTGCTCGGGCTGGTCTTGGGGCCGATCTTCGGCAAGATGATCGCCAAGGCGGGGACCGCGAAAACCGTCATGACCATCGGAAACGTCGTGCGCGTCGTCGTCATGGCGTGCTTCGTGCTGTTCCTTGTGCCCGGCGTGCCCGTGTGGGTCATCTACGTGCTCATGTTTTTGGCGGGCGTCTTCAACTCGCAGCAACAGGTTACCCAGTCCGCGGCACCCCAGATCATGCTCACCGCGAAGGAGCGTACCATCGGCAATTCTACCATCCAACTGGGGCAGAACCTCGGCGCCGGCATCGGCATGGCGGTGTTCACGTTGATCTTAGCGGTCGACCCGGCCGGCGGCATGCGCGTCTGCATGGTCGTGGCTCTCGTCGCGTGGGTCATTCTCCTTTTCATCACGTTCTTGCTGAAGAAGCCCGCGCCTGAAGAGGTGGAAGGGTAGGCACCTATTTATAGGGACTTCGATGCTGCCGCGCACGGGACGGCGCGCGGCGGTTTCCTTAAAAGCCTGCCTTGCGTTTTCCGCAGGGCAGGCGCACTCGAAGAGATTGGATGAACATGAAGAAGCTGCAAGTTGTGGCCGGAGGAACATCCGGCATGGGTCTGGCAACCGCGATCGCGTTGGGGAGGTTCGGCCCCGTCCTTGTCGGAGGGCGCAACGAGAAGCGCCTCGCCGATGCGCTCGTGAAGCTCGAAGGCGCCGGCGTGAAAGCGTACGGCAAGACGGTCGACATCTCGGACCGCGCGTCCATGGACGCCTTCGCCGAATACGCCGCGGGCATCGCCCCTCTGGGCAACGTGCTCAACGCCGCCGGCGTGGACGCGGGCGGCGCCGACCTCATCATCAAGGTGAACATGGTGGGCACGGTGAACTTCGTCGAGGCGTTCTTCCCGTATTTGGAAGCCGGTGCGCGGTTGGTCAACTTCTCTTCCATCACGGGGTATTTCGTGCAACCGACGCCCGAGGAAAAGGAGCTGTGGGACAGCCCGAGCGACCCGGCGTTCTTCGAGAAGGTCAAGGCGGCCATCGAGAACCGCGAGGTTCCCGAGGCAATGAGGCACATGGGGGAGGACTACCTGTATTACCCCATCTCCAAAACCTTCACGCAGTACTACACCCGCGCCAACACCCTGCGGTTCGGGCGCAAAGGCTGCCAGATTTTCTCGGTCGCGCCCGGCGCGTTCGACACTCCCATGCTGCGCGAATCGCCTGACGAGGTCGTCGCCGGGATCGCTCGGGGCACGGCGCTCGGACGCTTGGGAGAGCCGGAGGAGATGGCCGACTTCATCGTGCGCCTGCTCGAGCCCGGGCACGACTACCTGACCGGCGTCGACTTGATCTTGGACGGCGGGAAGTTCGGCATGACCACGGCGAAGCAGTTGGGCTAGCGCTGCGAGCGCGGTAGCGCGCGATTTCACGACGATGCAACGAGACAGAAAGGAAGCGTCATCATGGCGAATGTCATCACCAAGGATTACACGGATTACTTCAAGGGCCGCGACTGGGTCCATATGTTGGGCTTTTACGCCGAGGACTGGCGCAAGTTCATGACCGACCACAACCGCATCTTCGGGTCGGGCCCGTTCTTCTACACCACCAACACGTTCTCGAGATTGCTCTACCACGGGGAGGAAGTCGATTGCGAGGGGCTGGAATTCCATGCCGCTTACGGCGCCTGGGGAAGCCACACCATCGAGGTCGTCGAGCCCGTGCCGTTCAGCGTGCCGACGATGTTCAGCGAGATCAACACGGAAGGGGAGCCGGGGTTCAACCACCTCCACATCTTCGTCGAGGATCTCGAGGAGGCGATGGACGCCTGCGAGTTTTTGGGGATTCCCGTGATCACCGTGGGGTATCCGGACATGACGAACGCGCTTGAGAAGGCGCGGGCCACCGGTGCGGACGTCGAGGCCGTTATGAAGAATGCCGGCAAGGCGTCGTTCATGGTGTGCGACATGCGCAAGGAAGTCGGTTTCGCCGTGCAGCTCATCACCCCGCGC
>CAKTSW010000270.1 GCA_934613165.1 uncultured Ellagibacter sp. | reverse complement strand
TTCGGCTCGCCGAACAACATGGGCATCGGGCAGATCTGCTGGAACCCGCGCATCTGGATGGACGCGATCACGTTCGGCTGGACCATCGAGGCCGACATCAACGAGGAAACTGAATGCGTGTTCATCTGGGGGACCAATCCCGCCGAATCCGACAATTCCTCCTGGTGGCAGGCCGTGCGCAACATCGGGAAGAGCGCCACGCCGCTCGTCGTGATCGACCCGCGCCACACCCGCACGGCAAGCTGCGCCGATCTGTGGATCGCGCCGAAGACGGGCACCGACTGCGCGCTCGCGCTCGGGTTCTTGAACGTCATCATCGAGGAAGGGCTCTACGACCGCGACTTCGTCGAGGAGTGGTGCCACGGCTTCGATGAGCTCGCCGAGCACGTGAAGAAGTACACTCCCGACTACGTTGCCGACTTCTGCGGCGTTCCCGCGGACGACGTGCGGCGTGCCGCGCGCCTGTTCGGGCAAGCGCGCGCGGCGGCTCTCGTGTCGGGGCGCGGCATCGACCAGTCGGGTTCGAACGTAGCGCCGACGCACCGCGCCATCTGCTGCCTGCGCGCCGTCACCGGCAACATCGACAAGCCGGGCGCCTGCATCATGACCGAGATGAGCGATTTCACCACCGAGATCGAGCTCGAGATGGCCGGCACGCTCGCGCCCGAGCACGAGGCCCGCTGCCTCAACACGCCTTACACGCCGCTGCAGTGCTACGACGGCTACAAGAAGATCCGCGCGATTACCGAGCGCCTCGGCTGCGCGCTCCCGATGCGCTACATGACGTCGGCCCATCCCGACCTCGTGCTTCGCGCGATGGAGACGGGCGAGCCCTACCCGGTGCGCGCGCTCATCGTGAACGCCACGAACCCGCTGCTCACCTATGCCGACACCCACCGCGTGTTCCGTGCGCTCATGGGACTCGACCTTATCGTGGTCATCGACTACTACCTGACGCCGACCGCCCAGATCGCCGACTACGTCCTGCCGTGCGCCGGCGCCATCGAGCGCCCGCTGTTCCAGCAGCACGGCGGCGTCGCGAACATCGTGTACGGCGGGCCGGCCGCGGTGGATCCCTACTATGAGCGCCGCAGCGACTACGACATCTTCCGCGAGCTGGGACTTCGCTTGGGGCAGAAGGAAGCCTGGCCGCATGAAACCTTCAAGGACGCCTGCGAGGCCGCGCTCGCGCAGGCGGGCATGACCTGGGAAAAATACTGCGAGAAGGGGCTGTACTTCCGCCCGCCCGTGCCGTTCAAGTACTTGTACCCCAACGAGACGGGCGCCCCGCGCGGGTTCGCGACGACGACGGGCAAGATCGAGCTCGCGAGCGAGATCCTGCCGGAAGTGGGCGGCACGCGCCTGCCTGAGCCGTCGGGCACGCTGCATTTGTGCTCCGACGAGCTCATCGCGAGCGCCGAGGCGCGCGGCGGGGGGCGCATCGCCATGGTGACGGGCGCGCGCAAGCAGCCCTACAACGCGTCGATGTACTTCAACAACCCGAAGTTCCGGAAGAGCTCGCCGCGCCCCGCGGTGGAGCTGTCGGCCGCGACGGCAAGCCGCTTCGGGCTTTCCGCGGGAGATGTGGCGGAGCTTTCGACCGACAAGGGAAGCGCGCGGTTCGTCGTCGAGGTGCGCACGATGCGCGACGACTTGGCGAGCGTCGACTACGGTTGGTGGCACCCCGAATGGGCGCCCGGCGCCCCCGATTTCGGCGGCATGTGGGAATCAAACGTGAACTGCCTGACCACGTGCTCGGTCGAGACGGGCGAGCCCATGATCGGCACCTGGTGGTACAACGCGATGGACTGCACCATCGTGAAGGTGGACGAGCCGCTGTCGTGGCAAGCGCAGGCCGCCGGTGAAGATAGTGAAGCGACGAGGTAGGCCGCTTGTGGGGACCGACCCGTCGCGATGCGCCTATAATAGGCATGATGGACTAGCAAATGCGCTTGGGGGAATCCAAGCGTGAATGATAAGAAGGAGATTACCGTGGCAGAGAAGAAGCAAGCGCTACTGCTGTTCTGCAAGCCCCCGATTCCCGGTCTGGTGAAGACGCGCCTGACCATCGAGCGCGGCGGATTCTTGACCCCCGAGCAGGCGGCCGAGCTGTTCCGCCGTTGCCTGTACGACGTGAGCGAGATGTGCATGCAGGCGCTTTTGTCCATGCAGGCCGACAATGACGCGCTCGTCGCCGAGGACCCGAACGTCGACAAGATCACCTACGATTTCTTCGTTTCCACCACGCCGGCGGAAAACGTCGAGATCATGAAGAAGACCTACGACGAGATCGGTCCGTGGCCGATGGAGATCCACTACCTCACCGATAAGGGCGCCACGTTCGACGACCATTTCGACGACGCATTCAAGCAGATCTTCGACATGGGCTACGAGCACATCGTGTCTGTGGGCGGCGACGTCCCCACTATGCCGATCACTCACATTTCCCAGGCGTTCCAGTGGCTCGACTATTTCCAGGACATGGGCACGCCGGGCTTCGTGCAGGCGCCCTGCCAGGAGTGCGGCACCTCGCTCGTCGGTTTCAGCTACAACACCCCGATCAACCATCAGGGCGTGTACTACAACATGACCGGCAAGCCCGCGCTCGACGCGTACGTGGAAAAGCTGCAGGAAAAGGACATCCCGTCCGCCTACTTCACGCCTGTCGCCGACATCGACGAGAAGACCGACCTCGCGCATGCCGTGTCGTGCATCCGCGCGATCAAGGAAGCGGCCCAGCATCAGTCCGAGATCTACGTGCCGCAGCGCGTCCTTGATTGGTGCGACTTCATGAACATCCGCGTTTCCACGCCGCCTAACGACAACCACGACCCTCGTCAGTACATCGACGAATAGGAGGGGGTTCCGCGTGCTTACGGCACGCGGAACGCGCCGACGCTGCGCGCGATTCTGACGGCACAGCCGGCGCTCCAAGGATTTCTCGCGTACCGAAGTGCGCGTCGAAATCCTTTCGCGCCGTCTGTACTCGCCAGAATCGCGCTCGCTGATTTTTCGGCGACCTAGGCGTTAGCATAAGCCGGCGCACTCTCGGGGCTTGCGGCCTGCAAAACAGGCCGTTGTTTCAGACCAG
>CAKTSW010000269.1 GCA_934613165.1 uncultured Ellagibacter sp. | reverse complement strand
GGTCTATCCCGAGGCGGAGTCGTATTTCGAGCCGGAAACGCAGGACCCGTACTATTACGACGAGGGGCCGGCGCAGGGCGAGTTCCCCGGCTACGCGCAGGCCTACGGCGACGGCAACGACGACCGGTTCTTCACCGCGAGCGACGAAGAGCTCGAGAAGTGGTCGCGCGGCGTCGCCAAACAGGAGCGCAAGCGCAAGAACGTCGGGCTCAAGATCGTGGTGGCGTTCATCATCGTCATCATCCTTGCGCTGGCGGCGGCGGTGTTCGCCTACACGCAGGGCTACGGCTACCCGACGCAGGAAACGGTGGCGAAGCAGCTGCTCGCCGATCCGTCTAACTCGAGCGCGCTGTTCTCGAGCGGCGTCGACAACGCCGACGCGCTCGTGGGTCCCGTCGTGACCGACGCGAACGCCCAGGTCTTGGGCGTCGACAAGTCGATGAGCAACTCGACGGTCTACGTGTCGGCAAACACGAGCCAGGGCGGGGAAGTCGAGTACAAGATCTCGATGGTGCGCGACCTCATCGGCTGGAAGATTTCCAACGTCGAGCTGTATTTCCCCAGTCAGAACTAGCTTTTTCGCGCGCGATTCCGCAAGGCGGCGCGCGTGAGGATATAACGAACCGAACAAGAAAGGTTACAAGCATGGCAATCGAGAAGACTTACAACATGATCAAGCCCGACGGTGTGCGCAACGGCCACATCGGCGAGATCATTTCCCGTATCGAGCGCGTCGGCCTTACCATCGAGCGCATGGAGCTCGGCATGGTCACCCTGGAAGAGGCCGAGGCGAACTACGGCGAGCACAAGGGCAAGCCGTTCTACGATGGCCTCATCTCCTACATCACCTCCGGCCCGGTCGTGAAGATGGTCGTTTCCGGCGAGAACGCGGTTGCCACCATGCGCAAGCTCATGGGTGCCACCAACTGCGCTGACGCCGCCCCCGGCACCATTCGCGGCGATTTCGGCCTGACCGTTGACGAGAACGTCATCCACGGCTCCGACTCGCCTGAGTCCGCCGAGCGCGAGATCAAGGTGTTCTTCGGCGAATAAGCCGCACCTGGCGAAAGCATTGCGTTTCCAATCGAAAGCCGGCACGCCGCGAAGGCCTGCCGGCTTTCGCGTTCTATGGGGCTTGCGGGGTTGCGGGGGAGGGTCGTGACCGCGGTGCCGTACGGCTTGCATGGCTTGGCGGCGTGCGCGCTCCGGGCGCGGGGCTGCTCGCGGTGTGCGGTTATCGCGCGCACGGGCTTCTTGCCGCGCGTTTCCCCTGCCTGTTAGAATGAAGATGCTCCGGCGATCAGCCCGAGCATCTTTCGACCTCATTTTGAAAGGGGCCGCCATGTCTTTCGGAACGCGCAAGCAGAACAGCCCTTCGCAGAAGAAGCCTTCGAATGTAAGCGGATGGGTCGTGACGATCGTAGCCCTTGTCCTTCTCGCCGTCATGCTCGCGTTTCCCCTGCGCGGGCAGATCGTCGCGTTCTGGGACATCGTCACCTCAGGGGGCAGCGCCTCGAAGCCGGCGGCGACCGACACGGCGTCTGACCAGGGGATCGGCGTTTCCATCGAATCGGCCGAAGTGAATGGCAATACCTCGACGATAGTCGTCCGCTTCAAGGATGAGCAGGGGCAAGGCCGCATCTCCGACAAGATCGACTTCGGGCACTATTCGGTGCAAGTCGGCACGAACCACCCGTATTCCACGATTTCGTTGCGCGATTACGACGCGGAATCGGGCGAGGCGACCTATGCGATTTCGGTGGAAGGCGACCTTTCGGGCAAGCGCGCCCTCGTCGACTTCTACAGCATCTCGTCTGGCCAGTACAACTTCTATGTAGACCCGATCGAAATCGATATCGCGTCCGTTCTGCGCGACAACGACGCTGCGGGTGGGTTCGGCCCCTTGGAGGGCGACCTTAACGGCTTCGGCGCGAAGGACGCGAACGGGTTCGCGTGGAAAACCGCGCTCACGACTAGCTCGAACATCGGCGACGATGAGCACCGGCCGCAGGGCGACGTGCTCGCGCCGAACGCGATCCACGTTGCGCTGCCGGGCGTCGACGAGGCGTACCTTTCGAACATCGCCTACAAGGACGGCGTCCTTTACCTGCAGGCGGCGACGCCGGTAGGCGATTCCGGCGAATGCATGCTTTCCGTTTCCGCCTCGTCGCGCACGACGGGGAACTCCTTCCCGCGAAGCGGCGACTCGTTCGCCTACCTCTACACCGACGCGGACGGTGTGCGCTTGCAAATCTACGAGACGCAGTGCACGGTTTCGCCCGACGAGCCGGCCGACTGCGCGCTCAGCGTGAGTGGCTTCGGCAATCGGGGCACGGCAAAGGGCTCGTGGCGTGTCGCCTGCTCGTTCCCCGAGGAAGAGCAGGTGCCCGACGAGGGTGGTTCCGACTCGGAATAAACGCGCCACTGGTCGATAGGGGGCTTTAGCGCACGGGGATTGCAAGGTAGCATAAAACCAAGCACGGAGAAACCAAAAGACGAGACAAGGACACGTGCATATGCTCTATCGAGTTATCGACGCGAGCGAGCTTCCCGCGCTGGTGTCGGCTTTCTTGGAAGAATACGAGGTCGTGGCCCCCGTGAAAAGCGGGAAGAGCTACGCGTATTCGACGGTCGGCTCGTTCGAGGAAATCGAGCTTGACTACACCACCACCATCACCCCCCTGAAGAAGCTCTTCTTGCCGGTGCGCGAGACGCTCCTTACCTTCGACACCGAGGCGAACGACGTCACCGATTTCGTCGAGGAGGTGCCGCGGCGCGTGGTCTTCGGCGCGCATGCGTGCGACATCAACGCGCTGAACAGCCTCGATTTGGTGTTCCGCGACGGTCCGTACCCCGATCCGTACTACACCGCGCGCCGCAACGCCACGCTCATCGTGGGCATTTCCTGCATGCCGACCGACACCTGCTTCTGCCATCTGTGGGGAAGCGACGAGGCGCGCTTCGGCTACGATTTGTTCCTGCAGGACATCGGCGGCAAGTACCTTGTCAGCATCTCGAGCGTCGAGGCCGCGAACATCCTCGAGGCGGCGTGCTCTCCCCGCGAGGCGACCGACGAGGAGCGTGCGGAGTTCCGCCA
>CAKTSW010000268.1 GCA_934613165.1 uncultured Ellagibacter sp. | reverse complement strand
TGTGCGTGAGCGCGGGGTTCGCCCTGTACGCGTTCGCCGGCGCGAACTTCGCGCTTTTGTGCGCCGCGTCGGCGCTGACGGGACTCGGATACGGGTTCGGCGGCATGATCGCCTCCACGATCCTCATCAACCGCTGGTTCCGCGTGAACGTGGCCACCGTCGCCGGCGTGGCGGCGGTCGGGTCGGGGGTTGCGGCCATCATCATCCCGAACACGGCGGTGGCGCTCATCAGCTCGTTCGATCTTCAGACGGCGTTTTCGGCGGAAGCCGCGCTCGCGCTCGTCGTCGGCGTCGTGGTGTTCGCGCTTCTACGCAACAACCCGCGAGACATGGAACTTGCCCCCTACGAGGGAAACCCGAAGACCGGCAGCGGCGAGTCGGGCGGCAGCGCCAAGCAGTCCGCGCGCGCGAAGCGGACCCGAGCGAACCGCAACCTTTCCCCGAAGGCCATGCCGCTACTGTTTCTGGCCATGACGCTCATCGGCTGCGCGGCGGTGGGCGGCGGCAACTACCTGGCCGTGCTGTTCACCTCCGAAGGGTTTTCCACCGAGCACGCCGCGGCGCTCGTGGCCGTGAACGGCGCGTGCCTGACCGCGGCGAAGCTCGCGAGCGGCATGGTGTTCGACCGTGTGGGAACCAAGCGCGGGTCGGTGGCGTTCTTCGCGCTCTACATCGCGGGGACGGCGGTGCTCTGCCTGTCCGACATGGGGAATGCCGGCCTTGCGAGCGTGGGCGTGCTCATGTTCGGTGTCGGCATGTCGCTCGGCACCGTAGGCATATCGGTGTGGTCGATCGAGCTCGCGCCGCGCGGCAAGGAAACGCGCACCATCAAGAACTTCCAGGTGTGCTACGCGCTCGGCGGGTTCATCTTCACGTTCCTGCCCGGGTTCCTCACCGAGGCGTTCGGCACCTACCTTGTTTCCTACGCGGCGCTGCTCGTCATGCTGGTCGTGGCGGCCGTCATCGTGATCGGCGTCTACGCCGCAACCGACAAGCGCGTCGCGAAGTAGCGAGAATTGCAAGAAAGCCGGCCACGCGCGGCCCTCGCCTTCCCGCCCCGCCTCCCGATTCGCTATCGTTCATTCCGGTCGACCGCTCCTGCAAGCGCTGATGTCTACGCATGTCAGCTCCCCACAGTCGCCTTCCCTCTCGAAAACTTGACTTTGAGCTAACTCCATGGGGTTTCATAGAGGCAAAAGACGAGCCAAGGGGGAGCAACATGCAGTACCGCGCATTGCCGCACGGCGGCGAGAAGCTGAGCGTTATCGGGGTCGGAGCAGGCAGCCTGCACAATTCGGACCCGAAGGGAATCGAGCGCGTCGCCGAGCAGGCGATTGACGCGGGCGTGAACGTGTTCGACTTCATCCCGAGCAAGGCCGAAGTGCTCGAGCCGCTCGGGCGGGCGCTTTCCCGGCACCGCGAGCGCGTGCATGTGCAGGTGCATATCGGCGCTTGCTACGGCAGCGGCAGCTACGGCTGGACGACCGACGCCAAGCAGGCGATCGGGGAATTCGAGCAGCGCCTGAAGACGCTTCGCACCGACTACGCCGACTTCGGGTTCATCCACTGCATCGACGAGGACGCCGACCTCGACCGCGTGATGAACGGCGGCATCTGGGATTACGCGCTGTCCCGAAAACAGGACGGGGCGATTCGCCATCTGGCGTTTTCCACGCATAGCGTGCACATCGCGCGGCGGCTTATCGCCACGGGGGAAATGGACCTCGCCATGTTCAGCCTGAACCCGATGTACGACTACACCGACGAATCGAACTACGGCAAGGGGGACACGGCCGACCGTGCGATGCTCTACCGCGAGTTCGAGCGCGCGGGCGTCGGCGTGACGGTGATGAAGGCGTTCGCAGGCGGGCAGCTGCTCGACGCGGCGCAGTCCCCCTTCGGGCAGGCGCTTACGCGTACGCAGTGCATCCAATACGCGCTTGACAAGCCAGGGGTCGTGTCGGTTCTGCCCGGAATCAGGAACGAGGCCGATCTGACCGACGTGCTCGGCTACTTGGACGCGTCGCCCGAAGAGCGCGACTACTCGGCGCTCGGCGGCATGACGCCCCGCGAGGCGAACCCCGCCTGCGTGTACTGCAACCACTGCCAGCCCTGCCCCGCGGGAATCGAGATCGGGCTCGCGAACCGCTACTACGACCTGGCCCGCCTCGGCGATGAACTGGCGGCCGACCACTACCGCAACCTCGGCAAGCATGCCGCAGACTGCCTGCACTGCGGCCACTGCGACGCCCGCTGCCCCTTCGGCGTGGCCCAATCGACCCGCATGGAGGAAATCTCCGCGTATTTCGGGGAATAGCAGGGAAGCGGCTTCACATCGTCTCTTTCGCGACAAAATGACGCGCGGTCCGCTTTTAGAGGGATAGCGGACCGCGCAAAATGGGGATGGGGATAATCGCTTTATCGTTTCTTGCCGACGGAAAATGCAAACGGGAACCGCATTTTCCGCCTGGAGGGGTTTAAGGCAAATAGCACACGACCTTGTCGGGGCCGAGCTCGGCCATGCGGCGCGAGGCGTCCTCGAGCGGCACGACCTCGATGCACTTGGCGAGGCAGTGCAGCTCGCACAGGGGGACCTTCCCCGCCCCGCGGCGCTCCTCGCACAGGTCGCACGCGCGGGAGGGCGTGGGCACGTAGTCCCATTCCCACTCGCCGGCGATCCTGTTCGGGCCGATCTGGTTCACCTTCATGCCCCACTCCTCGGGGCCGAGGCCCTTCTCTTTCGCGCAGGAGACCACGCAGGACTCGCAGCCCGTGCAGTACTTGTAATCGATGATCATCGCATGTTGCATTTCGCGCACCCCCTAATCTTTCATGCTGTCGACGCGCGTGATGGAGCAGATGCCGTTCTTGTACGGCGCGCCGTAGCCGGTGACGCCGACGCTCTCGTGCGGGATGAGGTTGTTCGCGTTCGCGTCGAACGTGCCGAACAGGTTCGGGGCCTCGCCGTCCTGCTCGGGGAACCACCAGCCGTGTTCCACGTGGATGGTCTTCTCGTTGACCTCGTACGTGAGGTGCGCCTTCTGGATGCACTTGCCGAACATCGTCTCGACGCGCACCCAGTCGCCGTCCTTGATGCCGTACTTCGCCGCGGTCACCGGGTTGATGGTGACG
>CAKTSW010000267.1 GCA_934613165.1 uncultured Ellagibacter sp. | reverse complement strand
AGCTTTCCAACGCGCTTGTGAACGACGAGGTCGACGCGCTCGTGAACAGCTACATCCGCACGCCCGAAGACGAGCGCGCGGTGGAGGAGTTCGGCGAGACGCCGTATTACTTCATGGCGCGCCAGGAGGATCAGGCGCTCATCGACGAGATCGACCGCGCGATCGACGCCATGAACGTGGAAACGCCCAATTGGCGGACCGACCTGTACAACAAGTACTACGGGTCCGCGGACAAGAACGTCGAGCTCACCGAGTCCGAGCAGGAGCTGCTCGACCGGATGCGCGAAAACGGCACCGTGGTGCGCGGCGTCATGAGCCCCGATGGCAACCCGTATTCTTGGTACGAAAACGGGGAAGCCAAGGGCATCGCGGCCGATCTGTTCCGTGCATGCGCGGAAGAGTTGGGGCTCGACTACGAGATCGTGCCGGTCGAAACGCGCGAGGAGTACCGCGAGGCGGTTCAATCGGGCGCGGTCGACGTGCTGATGGACGTCAAAGGCAGCTACGACGGCGACGGCGCCGACTACCGCCTGACCGACCCGTACATCTCGACGTCGGTCTCGCTTTTGCGGGAAAGCTATTCGTCCGGCCCCGTCGAGAGGCTCGCGGTCGCCGACATGAGTCTGTCCGTGCGGGAAATCGCGGCGACGAATTGGCCGAACGCTGAAATCGTCACCATGGGCGACACGCAGGGGTGCGTGCGCGCCGTGGAAAGCGGGGAAGTCGACGCGGCGCTTCTCATGACCTATACCGCCCAGAACCTGCGCAGCACGGATTTGCAGAACTCCCTGCAGGTCGATATCGTTCCCAGCGTGTCGCTCGATCTGAAAATGGGGGTGAACGCGCAGGACGACCGCGACTTCTTCGGCGTGTGGGAAAAGACGCTCTACCGGGTGGCGCAGCAAGAGGGAGCGAACACGGTGCAGTCCTACATCGAGGAGTCGGCGACGCCCTCGCTTGCGAAATACCTGGTGGGCCACCCGATCCTCCTGGTCGTCGTTTCGGCGTTGATCCTGCTCCTCGCGTTCGCCGGCGTGGTCGTCTTCTTGTCCATGCGGGCGAAGCGCCGCCAGCAGCAGATTTCCGGCCAGCTTGCCTGTGCGCTCGCCGAGGCGAAGAGCGCCAACGACGCGAAGCAGAACTTCTTCTCGAAGATGAGCCACGACATCCGCACGCCGCTCAACGTGGTGCTCGGCATGACGCAGATCGCGCGCACGTGCGAAGGGGACAAGGCGAAGCTCGACGGGGCGCTGGAAAGCATCGAGTCCGAGGGCAATTACCTGCTCGTGCTCATCAACTCCATCCTCGACGTGAATCAGCTCGAACACGGTCACGTCGAGCTGAAGGAGGAGGCGTTCTGCCCGGTTGCCGAGATTCGCCGAAGCGTGAGCCTCCTTCTGCCCTTGGCCGAGAAGAAGGGGCAGAAGCTCACCATGGTATGCGACGGCGACGACTGCGTGGTGGTGGGCGACGCCGGCCGCTTCGGGCAGATAGCGCTCAACATCGTTTCCAACGCCATCAAATACACCGGGCAGGGCGGCGCGATCGAGGTGCGCCTGCAATGCTCGCCCGAAGGCGCGTGCCGCTTCGTCTGCACCGACAACGGCATCGGCATGAGCGCCGACTTCGTGGAGCATATCACCGAGGACTACGCGCGCGCCGAGGACAGCCGCGTGTCGAAAACCCAGGGCACGGGCTTGGGGATGTCGGTGGTGAAGGGCTTCACCGAGCTTATGGGCGGCTCGCTTTCCGTCGAGAGCGAGCTTGGGCGCGGGTCGCGGTTCACCGTCGAGATCCCCTTCGCGCGGGCAACGCCCGAACAGCGCCGGGAGGTGCTCGACGGCGCGGGGGAAAAGAGGGACTACGCGGCCGAGTTCGACGGCATGAAGGTGCTCTTGGCCGAAGACAACGAGCTCAACGCGGAAATTGCCATCGAGCTTCTGAAGAGCATCGGGTTTTCGGTCGACTGGGCCGAAAACGGCCAGACCGCCTGCGAGCGCTTCGAGTCGTCCCCGGTGGGAGAATACGTTGCGGTGTTCATGGACATGCAGATGCCTGTGATGGACGGCGTCGAGGCGGCGCGGCGCATCCGCGCAAGCGAGCGCGCCGACAGCGAGCTTCCCATCTTCGCCATGACGGCGAACACGTTCGCGTCCGACCGGCGCCAGTGCTTAGACGCGGGGATGACGGGCTTCATTTCCAAGCCGGTCGATATCGAAGGCGTCGCGGCGATACTGCACAAGAGCCTGCGCGCCTCGTAACGGCGGGGAAGGCAAGGCTCGCCCCCAACGCAAAAGCCCCCTTGCGCTTCCGGAAAAACCGGATGACGCAAGGGGGCTTCCTCGTGCTGCCCTATAAGCCGGGCAGGTGGCTGGGCTGAAGCTGGGCCTTTACGCTTCCTTTTCCTTCTTGCCGTCCTTCTCGGCGGTGCGGGCCAGGATGTTGGCGTAGACGGCGCCGGAGATGTTGTGCCATACGCTGAACACGGCGCCGGGGACGGCAGCGAGCGGCATGGCGGCGAAGTGCACGGTGGCAAGCGAGGTGGCAAGGCCGGAGTTCTGCATGCCGACCTCGATGGACAGGGTGCGCATCTGCGCGCGGGAAAGCCCGAGCGCGCGTCCCGCGAGGTAACCGAGCGCGTACCCGCAGAGGTTGTGCAACATGACGACCACGATGATGAGCGCGCCCACCGTCATGAGCTTCGCGGCGTTCGCGGAAACGACCGCCATGATGATGAGGGAAATCGCGATAACCGAGATGAGCGGGAGCACCTTGCCGAACACGTCGGCGACCTTCGGCGCGATGGCGTTGATGATGAAGCCCAGGATGATGGGCACGAGCACGACCTGCACGATGGACATGAGCATGCTCACGTAGCTCACGTCGACGGACTGGCCGGCGAGCAGCAGCACGAGCGCCGGGGTGACGAGCGGCGCGAGGACGGTGGTGCAGGCGGTCATGCCGACCGACAGCGCCACATCGCCCTTGGACAGGTACGTCATGACGTTGGAGCTGGTGCCGCCGGGGCAGCAGCCGACGAGGATGACGCCCACGGCAAGCTCGGTAGGCAGCTGGAAGACGGTGCAGAGAAGCCACGCGAGAAGCGGCATGATGATGAACTGGGACAGGATGCCGGTGATGACGGCCTTCGGC
>CAKTSW010000266.1 GCA_934613165.1 uncultured Ellagibacter sp. | reverse complement strand
TCGAGCGTGTCGCGCCTGATGGAGGACTCGACCTCGCTCGCGCGGTGCTTCAGCTCGGTGTTGATCTGCTTGCCCTGTTCGACCGTCATCTCGCCGCGGGAAACGAGCTGATCGACCAGTTCCTTTCCCTTCTCGGCGCCGATCGCGACCGCACCGATGCCCGCCAGGAAAATGCTTTTGAAACCGTCGCCCAACGTAGCCATGAGGCCCTCCTTCTTCCGAAGACAACGCGCCCGATGCGCACCGAGCGCTTCATGCATTCATAATGCAACATTTGTGGATAAAGGGCAAACGCACGCGGTCGGGCGTTGCCAAACCGAAACGCCCCAACGGCCCGCACTCAAGCGCATACGAGAACGCGCCCGCATCTGCAGGCGCGTTCTCGTAGGGAAGGTGAAGGTTCGAGGGGCTGGCGGTTTCGGCGGGCTTGGCCCAACCTGGCTTCGATTTCTCGGAAGGAAGGCGACGAGCCGGTCCGCGCTACTCGATTGCGGAGGCGACGGAAGCCCGCGGCGCCCGGCTCGGCGCGCTCGCGTTGTTTTCTTCCTGGCCCTCGCGCCCCTCGACGAAGGTGGCGCCGACAACGGCGACGAAGATGACACCCGCGCCGACCCAGCCGGCAACCGAAAGCGACTCGCCCAAAAGCGCCATGGAAAACAGTGCCGTGAACACGGGCTCGCCGGTAAGGAACAGCGACACCGTGGAGGAAGGAAGCCCCGTAAGCGCGACGTTTTGCAGCGCGAAGGTGACGCACGTGCTCAAAATAGCGAGGAAGACGATGACGCCCCAGGCCACAGGCTCGATCGCCGTAACGTCCGCGACAGGCTCGACGACGAGCGCCGCCACGAGAGACAGCGCGAAGGAGGCGATGATCTGCGTTCCCGCGATGGTCGGGGCCGAAAGCTTCTCAAGCCCCTTTTCGCCGAACACGAGCGAGCCCGCGATGGCCGCCGAGGAAAGCAGCGCGAGCGCCTCGCCCGCGCCGAACGAGAACGCCCCGCCGTTGCAGCACAGAAGGTACAGCCCGCCGACGACCGCCACCTGGAAGGGAATCATCGCGCGAGGGTAGCGCACGCGGCGCACGGCCTTGGCGATGAACGGCGCGAACACGACGGGGAGCGCGACCAGGAAACCGACGTTGGTCGCCGTGGTCAAGTCGAGCGCCAGGTTGCAGGCGATGTAGCCGACCGCCAGGCACACCGCGGCGGGAACCCAGTCGCCCAGCTTGACGCTACGCAGCTCGCGCGCCATGCGCGGGCCGAAGAAAAGCGCGAACACGGCAAGCGCCAGCCCGAAGCGCAGGACCATGCACCACAAAGGCGTCACGCTTTCGTAAGCGAACTTCGTGATGACGTTGCCGAAGCCGAAGATGACGGTCTGCACGATCACGCAAAGAACGAACGGGCTCTTCCGCCCCTGCCATTTTTCCGTCACGCCGTCTCCTTTTCCCGTTCGCGCCGCATGCGCGCACTCGCCCCGGCCCCGCAGAGAGGGCTTTCGCGAAGCTATGTCATCTGATGTGAAACCAATGGTAGGGCAACGGTATATCCAAGTAAAACTTGTATCTCTTTCCATTAATTGAAGATATACTTGTTTAACCAGGTCACATTCTGAATACAAGGATGCTTTATGCGAAACCAAAAATACGAGGCGTTCCTGGAAGCGGCGCGAACGGGCAGTTTCAAGCAAGCCGCCGCTGAACTCGGCTACACGCAAGCCGGCGTGAGCTACCTTGCGAACGCGTTGGAAAAGGAGCTCGGGGTCCGTCTGTTCGCACGCGAGCACGGCGGCGTCCGGCTTACCTCGGAAGGCCGGTCGCTTCTGCCGTGGATCCAGGAAGTGTGCGCAAGCGAGCGGCGGCTCGAAGCGCACCTCGCCGATTTGAAGCAGCTGGAAGAGGGCTCGCTCCACATCGTCGCGTTCACGAGCACGCTCACGCAGTGGTTGCCGCAGATAACGAGGCGCTTCACCGAGGCGCATCCGCACATCGACCTGCGCATCACCTGCTACGACGACCAGGCGCAACTCGAGCGCATCGTGGAACGAGGCGAGGCAGACGTCGGGTTCGTGGCGCTTCCCGTGAAGCAGCCGCTCGAGCTCGAGCTTCTAGTGCGTGACCCGCTTCTGGTCGCCATCGCGCCCGAAAGCCCGCTCGCGAAAAACAAGCGCTTTCCCGCGAAAGCCCTCGCAACCGAGCCTTACATCAAGCTCGATTCGGGCGAGTATTCCGAGATGGACCGGCTGTTCCGCATGAACAAGGCGAAGCCGCGCGTGCGATTCTCCATCGTGAGCGACTACGCCGCGATGGGTATGGTCGCGGCAGGGCTCGGGTACAGCGTGATGTCGGGGCTCGTGCTAAGGAACGCGCCGTTCGACCTGGTCGCCCTTCCCGCCGAGGTTCCAACATATCGCGAAATCGCACTCGCTCAGCGGTCGGGAGAGACAGCGTCGGGCGCCGCCCGCGCATTCGTCGAGTGCACGAAAAACTGGATCCGCGAAGCCTACGAAAACGACCCCGAGGCGCTGTTGTTGTAGCAGAGCCCTTCGGGGTCGCGGCACCGCAAGCGGAATCGCGCGCGGCGGGAAGACTGCTCGCAACGGGAAACCTCCCGTTGCGAGCGACGCTATTCCCCCAGCGCGATGGGGATGAGTTCGGAGAGCGATTCTATCGCGTAGTCGGGGCCTTCCGCCATAAGGTCCTCGCGGCCGAACATGCCCCATAGCGCGGCGACCGTCGTGCATCCGGCAGCCCGACCCGCCTGCAAGTCGTACGGGCTGTCGCCGATGTAGATGCATTCATCAGGCGAAACACCTAAAAGCTCACAGCCATGCAGCACCGGTTCGGGCTCGGGCTTGTGCGCGGGAAACGTGTCGGGAGCGACAAGGCAGGCGAAGCGCCCGTCGATTCCCGCACTCTTCATGGCGCGAAGCGCGTTCTCGCTGCGCTTCGACGTGACGATGCCGAGGGGCAGCCCCGCCTCGCGCAGAGCGTCAAGCGCGCTCATCGTATCGGGGAACGACTTGATGAGCTGCGAATGGACTCGCTCGTTGTGCTCCAGGTACGTGGTGAACAGCGCATCGTGCACTTCCTGGCTTCCGTCGGCCCAGTCCCACATCTGCACCGTGAGCGGCTGGCCGATCTTCGCGCGCAGCTC
>CAKTSW010000265.1 GCA_934613165.1 uncultured Ellagibacter sp. | reverse complement strand
GAATAAAGTGAATCAAGACAAACGACTCGACAACCCATCAATAAGAACAGATGAGCAAAAAGCTATCGACAGCTATCTCGATGATGATTCCAGTAGCCGTTTTATTCGCGAACTCGATTTGATTCCGTTCAAAATATTGTCGGACGAGCTTAACACGACGCCAAAAAGGCAGCGAAAAAACCGAGGTTGAAAGCACCTTTGCAAATACAGACAAAGAACTAAACCAACAACGTAGATCCGTCCTTGCCCCGAGCAAAAACATGCGCACCGCGCAACATCCCCACCTAAAACCTTCCCACCAAATCGATCAGCGCTTGCTTGGAGTGCACGCCGAGCTTCGAGTAGATGTTGCGCGTATGATAGTTGACCGTGCCGGGGGCAATATAGAGCTCGGATTGTATGCGCGCCGACGAATACCCGCGCGCAAGCAACTTGAGCACGTCGACCTCGCGCTTCGACAAGTTGCATTCCGCAGCAACCCTGTCGCATCGATCTTCAAGCGTCAACCGAACAGAATCGGCCTCCTTGGACGAATCCGGCCCCTCTCCCGAACCCGCCGCCCCTTCGCAAGCCGCCGAATCGCTCGCAGCCTCCCCCGAAACCCCAGAAGGCACGTCAGCCCCGTCCGCAGCATCCCCAGCCGCCGAATCCAGTCGCATATCCTTCTGCGCTTTCACGATGGACACAGCTAAGGCGATGGTGAGCATTTCCGTCCCGATAAGAACGACGAACAAAGACGCCTGCGAATTCCAGAGAACGTCGTAAGCCGACCCCGCATACGCCGCGATGTACCAGCCAACGCTATTGAAGAACGTCGCAACGGCGCGAACGAGGCCGTACGTCTTCAACGCGTCGAGTGAGAAGAAGTCGGCGAAGCCGACGGCGACGATGAAGATGAGCACCTCGATGCCGAGCTCGCCGATCGATATGAACTGGGACATCGGGACAACGCTGCCGAGCGCGAAAAACGGAACGAACACGACGACGAGGAAGCAGACGGGCACGACGAACGCGGACATGAAGCCGGAACGGGCCGACCGGTAAATCGAAAGCCCGCTCACAATCAAGGGAATGAATGCGGCGAGCGCGTAAAAGATGAACGTGTAGCTGCTCACGAGCGAGAAGAAATCGAGGAACCCCGAAGCAAGGTAGAACACCGCGAACGGAAAGAGCAGCACGAAGAAATTGAGGGGGCGATCGCGCGGGCCGCGGTCAAGATCGTCTTGCGGCCACGGCTTGAGCCTTACCAGATGGAACATCACGCCCGAGATGACGGGAAACGCGATCGTGGCGACGCGAAGCGCTTCCCCCGGCAGATACATGAGCGTCGTGCATACGCCAACGGCCATGGCGACGAGCATCGGGAAGCTGTTGATCGCCACGCTCAAACCTATCCTTCGATACGCCATAACCCATTGCTGCGCCATCACGCCCGAGCCAAGACCGGTGAGGATGCCGCCGAGCACCATAAGCAGCGAGGGGGCAAGCGACCCTCCGAACACAAGCACCAAAGTGCCGGAAACGGTAAGCAGGGGAGCAACCACCTTCACAAGAGGGAGCGCGAGGAAACGCACGCGGTCGAAAGGCAAAAACGCAATGAGGAGAAGCGTTGCCGACATGACGAACGCGCTCGCCGTGTACGAACCGCTCATAAGGGAAACGGGCGCCGCCGCCTCGATCCCCGCCGACTGCGCGTAAAAGAGAAGGTAGATCCACGAGAGAAGGAAAACGACGCCGGTGTAAACCGGCGGAACCCCGATGAACGATCTGCTCTGCATGCCAGTCCCCTTCCATGCACGTTGCCGCAATGCTCGACTCCCCCAAGTCGAAAGCAAAGCCATTATCCTCAAAACGAAAGCAAAATGCCTGCTCCAAAGCCAAAACCATAAACACTTTATGGGTACTTCAATAACGACATCCGGCGTGTTTACGGGCATTACGGGACGCCGCCCACGCCTCAAAACCATATCCATCAATACGTTTCAGGCGGTCCGCGGCGAAGCGAGCCGCCCTATTCTCTTCCTCGTCAAAGCCGACCTCAAGGAGGGGACGGCGCGAAAAGGAGGAATCCGTCATGGAACTCAACATCAGCAGCGGGAGGAAGTGGCTGGCGTTCATCGCCCTGGCCCTGTCCTCCATGTGCACCCTGGGCGATATGGTCATCAACCCCATCGCCGCAGCGCTCTACGAGGCCTTCGCCGGCCAGTCCGAGGCGCTCATCAACTTCGCCATCACCGGCCCCGCGCTTGTGGGCCTGCCCTTCGGCATCCTCGCCGGCATCCTCTGCGACAAGATGAACAAGAAGGTCGTCATGGTCGCCGGCTTCGCCATCTTCGTCGTCTCGGCCTGTTTCGGCGCCGTCGACAACCTGCCCCTGTTCGTGACGCTTCGCTGCTTCGCCACCGGTGTGGGTTGGGGCATCACCAACACCGCTGCGCTCTCCATCCTCGCGGTCATGTACACCGACGAGGCCGAGCACGGCAAGTTCGTCGGTTGGTACAACATGGTCATGTCGGTCATGGGCGCCATCATGGCCGCCGTCGCCGGCGTGCTCGCCGTCAGCGGCTGGCAGCATGCCTTCTGGACGTACTACATTTCCATCCCCGTGCTGGTTATGCTGATCGTCTTCCTCCCCAGCATGAAGCCCGTCGCCAAGTCCGAGGACGCAAACGACGGCTCGAAGGCGGAAACCGTCGAAGCCGGTTGGTGGAAGCCGCTCGTCCCGCTGACGATCCAGGTGTTCTTCGCCGCCGTCGGCTTCTTCGTCTCGCTGTACATGCCCGCCCTCTACGTCACCGCCGCGGGAATCGGCGACGAGGCGTTCATCGGCGTCTTGAGCTCCATCTCCACGATCGCCACGGCGATCATGTCGCTCGCGTTCGGCGCGCTGTACGCTAAGTTCAAGAACGCGGTCTATCTGCCCGGCCTGTTCATCATGGGCGCGTGCTACATCGTCATGAGTCTCTTCCCCAGCCAGATGACGGCGATCGTGTGCATCGCGATCCTCGGCCTTATGTGGCCCACCTACTTCTGCTACTTCTACACCCGCTGCACCGAGATCGTGCCCGCGGCGAAGGCCGGCACCGCAACCTCCATCGTCGCCCTTTCCGACGGCCTTGCCGCAACCGCCTGCTCCTACCTTCTTACCGGCTGCATGG
>CAKTSW010000264.1 GCA_934613165.1 uncultured Ellagibacter sp. | reverse complement strand
CGAGAGGAGTTTGACAATGGCAATTCAGGGAATCCTCGTCGACGTGGATTACTGCACCGGCTGCGAGGCGTGCGTCCTCGCCTGCCAGCAGGAACACGGATACAGCGAGAAGGAATTCGGCATCAAGATCACCAAGCTGGGTCCCTTGCACATCGACGAGGCGAACAAGGTGTTCCAGTACGACTTCATCCCCCAGTTCACCCAATGGTGCGACCTGTGCGAAGAACGCTGCGGCAAGGGCAAGAAGCCCACGTGCGTGCAGCACTGCCAGGCGCAATGCCTCGACTGGGGACCGATCGAGGAATTGGCCGCGAAGGTCGCGTCACCCAAGCAGATGATCGTCGCCATCAACGAGGCGTAGGTCATAAGGAGGCTTCATCTGCCCGGGAAGGCGGCGTTCACGCCTTCGAAGCGTTCGCGCGGCGGATGAAAGACTGAAGGGGGAAGGAGGAGGACATGACTCAGCAATTTGCCGACGATTTCGGGGGACAGTGCGCCGCACATGTCATGAACGTCGACGTGCGCGCTCCGCGTGAGTTCTCTCACGAAGTCACCGAGTACCAGCGCGAGCAGGGTCGCATCGACTGGCGAGTCCGTTGCAGCGCCAACATGAAGAAGATGGCGAAGCACGAGATCAACCAGATCTACCAGTAAGGCGATGCCACCTCGAGGGAGGCGAAGCGAAGTAATCCCGCATACCGCCTCCCTCGGCTCCGAAGCCGATTCAACGATTCCACCCGCCCGGATAGCCCCTACATCCCCAGGGCCTCCCTCATTATCCGGGCGGGGTATCCCATACGGCAGTTCATGGGCGCCGGCAAGGCAGGTAAGGAGGCTAACGCGTAGCCTGGCCCCGTTCACCATACGATCATCCAACGCACAAGGAGGACAACAATGTCTGAAACACGCGTCATCGACGACAACATGCACTTCCTGCCGACCAACCTGTTCAGCAACGAGGAAGTGCTCCACGGGTTTCTGTATTCCGCCCCGATCACCTTCGGCATGAAAGCCTACCTGGGCAAGACCCCGGACGGCACGAAGGACCAGGTCATCCTGGAATATCCTGAAGGCAAGCAGATCCTGAACTACGTCGACGGCGACTACACGCTCGAAACGAAGATCCGCGCCATGGACGAGGCCGGCGTCGACATCGCTATGCTGCGCATGCCGGTATGGCAGGAATGGCTGCCGCTCGACATGTGCAAGATCGTCAACGAACAGGCCGCCGAGATGTGCAAGCGCTCGGAGGGCCGCCTCGTCGCGAACGCGGTCCTGCCGCCGTTCGGCCGCAAGGAAGACGTCGACGAGCTCAAGCACTGCATCGAGGACCTCGGGATGGTGGGCGTGCAGTTCGCCTGCTGCTACGGCGACCGCTTCCTCGACGACGAGCTGTTCAAGCCCTACATGAAGGTTCTGAACGACATGAAGATCCCGGCCGTCGTGCACCACACCCCCGGCCAGAACGCCTTCCAGAACTTCGACGACTACACGATCCTTCGCCGCGAGCTCGGGCGCATCCACGCCCAAGCGGCAGCCGTCGGCCGCGAGATCTACTCCGGCATGTTCGACGAGTTCCCGAACCTGAAGTTCGTCCACACCATGTTCGGCGGCAACTGGTTCGGCCTGCAGGAAATCCTGGCGCCGCACAAGTCGACCAAGAAGAAGGAGGCCATGAACCGCCTGGCCACCAACGTCGACCACGAGGCCTATACCCGCTACCTTGAGAACAACATCTACTTCGACATGACCCACCCGATGTCGTGGGGCAAAGACCAGCTCGAATGCGCGGTCAAGGTGTGCGGAGCCGATCACTTGCTCATGGGCTCCTCCTTCCCGGTGTTCTACGAGTGGATGGCCCGCTCGGTCGAGTCCATCGACGCGCTCGACGTCACCGACGAGGAGAAGGCGCTCATGAAGGGCGGAAACGCGGCCCGCATCTTCAACCTGTAAGGGCTGCATCAAGGCGCTTTGCCGCCTTGCAATCAGAAGGGGAATCGGGCCCCGACAAGGCGTGACACCCTCCACTCGCCACGGGGCCCGACCGTTCGGCGCACGGCTTTCCCGCGCGCCTGAAAGAGGGGAAAAATGAGCAATCCCAACGCCGCAGCAGGCACTCATGAAAAGACCCCGAGCTACGCCTGGATCGCGCTCGTCGTCTCGCTGCTCGCTGCAATCTCCATCGTGTACGCATGGATGTGGCTGCCCGCCATCACCTTCCCGGTGTTCAAGGGCTGGCTCGGCGCCAACTGCGCCTCCGTGCAGGCCGACCCGTCGCAGTTCGGCCTTCTGTCCAACGTCATGGGTCTTGTACCCATCGCCGCGCTCATCATGGCGTTCCCGGCGTCGTTCGTGGTCCGCAAGTTCGGCCCGAAGGCGGGCACGCTCGTAGGCCTCGGGCTGGCGATCGTCGGATCCGCCATTTGCGCGCTCACCGTCGCGTCCGACTTCACGCTGTTCCTCGCCGGTCGCTTCATCCTGGGCCTCGGCCTCGCTCAGACCATCGTCGCCGGCCCGACCTGCGTTTCCATCTGGTTCCCGAACACCACGCGCGGACGTGCCATGGCGATCTGGTCCATCTGGGCGCCGGTCGGCATCTTCACGGTGAACGTGTTCGGCGATAGCATCTACCATATGGTCGGCCAGAACCTCGTCACGCTTCTGTGGGTCTGGACTGTCGTGATCGTCGTCATCGCGGTGCTCTTCGCCGTCGTGTTCCGCAAGCCCCGCGCCGACGAGGCCTCCGAGGTCTCGGCCGAGACGAAGTCGTTCCGCGAGGTGCTTCCGTTCTTCAAGAAGCGCCAGCTGTGGTGCCTCATCTTCATGTTCGCGATCTTCAACTACATGAACTACGCCTTCAGCCAGTACCTGAAGACCTGGCTGCAGCTCGATCCTTCGGCCGGCGGCCTCGGTTGGGACCCGGCGATGGCGGGCCTTATCGGCGGCGCGCTGACCGCATGCGGCATCTTGGCGCCGATCGGCGGCTTCATCTTGGACAAGCTGCCGCGCAACCTGAAGTACATCGCGGTCGTTTCCGGCATCACCGGACTCACCGTCTGCTCGGCGCTCGCCTTCCAGAACAACATGGTCGTCTTCGCCTTCTACGCCATCTTCTTCTGCATCGGCAACATGTTCCTGAACGGCTGCTGCCGCCCGATGGTGCCGACCT
>CAKTSW010000263.1 GCA_934613165.1 uncultured Ellagibacter sp. | reverse complement strand
TCTTCGAGGTGGAATTCGCGCCCCAGGCTGCGGATGAGCGGTTCGAGGTCGGCATCGGGCCCGAAGCTTCGCTCGAGCACCACGGCGGTGCGGGCGCCGATCGTGCGGAGGGCGGGCACGCCGACTTTCGATGCCTGCGCGCTTTCAATCTGCGAGATGCGGCTTTTGATTTTGCGTTCGACCTGGGAAAGCATCTCCTGCTTGGCGCGCACATGGGCAAGCTGCTCGGTGAAGATGGCGAGCATGGAGTCGACATCGCGGTCGGCGAAGAAGTCGCCGATCTTTTCCAGGGGCACGTCGAGGGCGCGCAGGTACTTGATGGTGTTCATCCGCTCGAACTGCGCGACCGAGTAGTACCGGTACCCCGTCCGCTCATCGATGAACTCGGGAGGGAGAAGCCCCCGCTCGCCGTAGTAGCGAAGCGTGCGCACGCTCGTGTTGAAGAGCTTCGCCATGTCGCCTATGGAGATGAGCGCGTCGGCGCGATCCATCTTGCCGCCCCTTTTCCCGATTTCATGTTGACTCTTACGTTACGTAAGAGTTTACCATCGCCTTCGACCAGAGGAGGAGAGATGATAGGAACCATCGTGAACACCGCGGCGATCGTCGCAGGAAGCGTCATCGGGTCGATCGCGAAGAAGGGGCTCGGCGCGAAGTACCAGGACATCCTGTTCTGCGCCATGGGCCTTGCAGCAACGGGGCTCGGCCTTCACTCGGTCGTCGAAGGCATGAACGCGAGCGTGTACCCCGTGCTCTTCATCATCAGCCTGGCCATAGGCGGCGTCGTCGGCTGCGCCATCGACATCGAAGGGCGGTTCAACCGCCTGACCGAGCGCCTCGCGCGCCCCCGCAAGGCGGCGAAAGAAGAGGACTCCCCCGCCGCGGGTGCCGAGACGTCGCGCGGCGCCAACCTGTCGCGCGGGCTTTCGACCGGCATCGTGCTGTTCTGCTTCGGCACGCTTTCCATTTTGGGCCCCATCAACAGCGCGCTCTACGGCGACGAGACGTTCCTGTTCACGAACGCCACGCTCGATTTCGTGACCTCGATCGTCCTCGCCTCGTCGTTCGGGGTCGGGATGGCGCTTGCGGGCGGGGTGCTGTTCTGCTGGCAGGGATCGATCTTCCTTTTGGCGCAGTGGCTCGCGCCGCTCATGACGGCGGACCTCATGGCCGAGATCACCGTGGTGGGAGGGTTTCTCATCATGGCGTCGGGGCTTTCGATCCTGAAGGTCAAGGAAATCTCGGTGATGAACCTTCTGCCCGCGCTTTTGGTCCCGCCCATCTGGTTCGCGCTCGTGCCGTTCTTGCCCCTGGGATAGAAAAAAGCTCCGTAGCATGCAAACGCTACGGAGCTTGAACGATTGAAGCAGGCGCGAAGAGGCTCCCGAGTTAAAAAGCCCCTTATTCGCCTTGAAGTCAGTGAGAAGGCCCCTGGCGGATGCGGGGCGCTGAAATCCTTAGAACCCCGTATCCGCACTACTAGAAAACAGGGCATCGTCCCAAAAGTCAGCGAGGGCCCGCCCGGCGGATTCAGATGGCGCGAAAGGTTGAGGAAGCGTACTGAAGGTACGCGACGAAACCTTGGAGCACCAGCTGGACCGCCCGGCGGGCCCGCAGCGTCGAGCAGTTGCGCTGATCGACAGATCAGCGCAACCCCACTACATCATGCCCATGCCGCCGCCCTGGCCGGCACCGGCGAGTGCGGACAGATCCGGACCTTCCTTGGGGATCTCGTTGATGGTGGCCTCGGTGATGAGGATGAGACCGGCGACGGAAGCCGCGGACTGCAGCGCCGTGCGGGTGACCTTGACCGGGTCGTTCACGCCCATCTCGATCATGTTGCCGTATTCGCCGGTGGCGCAGTTCAGGCCCTCGCCCGCGGGCAGGCCCTTGATCTTCTCGACCACGACGGAGCCTTCGAAGCCCGCGTTCTGGGAGATCGCGCGGATCGGCGCCTCGAGAGCGCGGCGGATGATGTCGATGCCGACCTGCTCGTCCTTGTCGGTCGTCTCGATCTTGTCGAGCACCGGGATGGCGTCGAGCAGAGCCACGCCGCCGCCGGCGACGATGCCCTCTTCAACAGCCGCACGCGTAGCCTGCAGGGCGTCCTCGATGCGGGACTTCTTCTCCTTGAGCTCGGACTCGGTCGCAGCGCCGACCTTGAGAACGGCGACGCCGCCGGAAAGCTTCGCCAGGCGCTCCTGGAGTTTCTCGCGGTCGAAGTCGGACTCGGTGCGCTCGAGCTCGGCCTTGATCTGGGCGATGCGGTCGTCGATGTCCTTCTTGTCGCCCGCGCCGTCGACGATGAGCGAATTGTCCTTGGTGACCTTCACGGACTTGGCGGTGCCGAGCATGTCGATGGTGACGTCGGCGAGCGTCATGCCGAGGTCCTTCGACACGACGGTCGCGCCGGTGACGGCGGCCATGTCCTCGAGGATGCGCTTGCGGCGATCGCCGAAGCCCGGCGCCTTGATGGCGACGCAGTTGAAGGTGCCGCGCAGCTTGTTGAGCAGGATGGTGGCAAGCGCCTCGCCCTCGACGTCTTCAGCGACGAGGAACAGCGGGCGGCCGGTCTTCATGATGTTCTCGAGCAGACCGACCATGTCCTGAATGTTGGACACCTTCTGGTCGGTGAGCAGGATGAACGGATCCTTCAGGTTGGCTTCCATCTTCTCGGCGTCGGTTGCCATGTACGGGGAGATGTAGCCGCGGTCGTACTGCATGCCCTCGACGATGTTCACGTCCATGCCGAACGTCTGGGAATCCTCGACGGAGATGGCGCCGTCCTTGCCGACGGCCTCCATGGCCTCGGCGATCTTCTCGCCGATCTCGGAATCGCCGGCGGAGATGGTGCCGACGTTCGCGATCTGCTCCTTGGTGTCGATGGTCTGAGCGTTCGCCTTGATGGCCTCGACGACCGCGTCGGTCGCCTTCTGGATGCCGCGGCGGATGCCGAGCGCGTCGGCGCCGGCGGTGACGTTGCGCAGACCCTCGTTCACGATGACGTCGGCGAGCAGGGTGGCGGTGGTGGTGCCGTCGCCCGCGTCGTCGTTGGTCTTCACAGCGGCCTCGCGGATGAGCTGGGCGCCCATGTTCTCGACGGGGTCGGAGAGCTCGACTTCCTTGGCGACCGTGACGCCGTCGTTGGTGACGACCGGCGCGCCGTAGGA
>CAKTSW010000262.1 GCA_934613165.1 uncultured Ellagibacter sp. | reverse complement strand
CTCCAAGGCGGCCCGCGCCTGCCTGACGAGCACCTCGGTGGACTCGCGGCCCGACGAGACCGCCACGCCCGCCGTGAAGCGCAGCTTGAGCACGCTCTCGCGGACAAGGGCGGAGAAATCCCGTTTCAACGACTCGACAGCCGCGACGACGTCGTCCGCATGGGCGCCGCCGAGCCACATAAGGATGGAGTCGGCGCTCGAGCGCACCTTCACGACGCAGGCGCACGGCACGCCGTCTGCCGCCTTCGACGCGAGCGTCGCGAGGTCCTCGAGCAAGACATCGCCGAACGTGATGCCGAAATCGCGCACGACGTCGGAGAACGCCAGCACGTCGATAAGGGCGAGCACACCGTCGAGACGGAACTCGCGTGCAGCCTCGATGGCCTCGATGCCGGCGTCGAGGCGGTAAAACGTCGTCAGCGGGTCGAGCGAGCGCTCGCGGTCGAGCTCGATTTCGCGCTGCTTGCGCTCGGTGATGTCGCGGATGTAACCGACGACGTAACGATGCCCGGCTGCCTCATCGGCAAGCAGGTTCGTGTGGATGCACAGCCATTTGGTCTCGCCGCCGTAGACGCGGATGGGCAGCTCGACGACGACCTTCTTCGACTTCTCGGGGAAAAGCTCGACGAGCTTCTCGCGGTCGGCGGCGGAGAAGTAGCGCTTGACGATCTCCTCGTCGCACCGGGCAAGCGACCAAATGCCGTTGTGGTGCTCGCTGTTCACGATCTCGATCGTCTGCTCGTCTTCCCGATAGGTGAAGAACACGTCGCTCGAGCTCTCGACGGCGATGCGGTAGCGCTCCTTTTCCTCGCGCAGCTGGTTCGTCGTCTCGATTTCCGCCTCGGTGGCGCTCTGTATCGCGGAATGGAGCTCGTCGATCTCGCGGACGCGGGACGGCTTGAACGACCGCAGCCCCTCGATGCCGCCGCGGACGCTCTTCATGAGGCGGCCCACGGGCGCCGTCGCGCGGCGCACGACGAGGATCATGACCGCCATCCCAACGAGGAAGCACGCGACGATCGTGGTGAAGATGCCACGATAGGCGGCATCGCCCAGGTCGTAGACCGACGACTCGGACACGAGCCCGACAAGAACCCAGTTCGTGCCGCTGTAGGGGACGTTTCCGCTGTAGAGCTTGAGCGGCGAGGTCACCGCGAAGATGCCGTCGTCGCCCACGCTTGAGTCGGCCACGCGGAAGAAGCCGTCGTGGTCGGTTTCGTCGAGCTCGAAGGTGCCGTTCGACCTTCTGACCGCGTCGAAGAGCGCGCCCGTGCCCGCGACGGGGCGGTACGTGCCGTCGCCCTGGTCGACCGCAAGCGCATAGCCCGCCTTCATGTTGCGGTCGAGGTCCTGCACGATGAAGTAAGAGTTCGCGAGGTAGCTCGTGGACACCTCGGTCCCGAGGATGCCGTAGACGACGCCGCCGTATTCGAGGGGAACCGAATAGGTGATCATCTGGTGGTTGTCGACCGTGCTGTCCTCGAGGACGAACGGGTAGGACCAAAATCCCAGGTTGGTTGGGTCGGCGTTCGGATACGAAAGCGCCGCGCAGTACGGCTCGTAGAAGTAGTCGTCGGCCGCGCGCGTCCCCTTGCCCTGGAAGGAGAACGTCGGCGACCAGGAAGTATCGAGCGTGATGCCGGACGAGCGCGCAAGCGATTTGTCGCCCCGTTCGAGGTAGATGTCGGAATTCGTCTCGGTTTTCGAAGTCGGGTCGGAATCGCGCAGGAAGAAGCCGCGGTTCCGGGATGCCTGCGCCGGGTCGCCGTCGTTCGCGAGCACGAGAAACACTCCGCACGAGGTGTCGCGCCTTAAGTATTCGAGAAGCTCGGAGAAGACGGCGCCCGAATACTCACGCTGCGTATCGGCGTCGCCGAGGAAGGCGCTGGCAGACAAGCCCTTTTCCCCGATGATGCGCTCGAGCGTCGCATTCAGGTATGACGACTCCTTCTGAATCGAGCTCCACTGGTCGACCATCGAGCCCTCAAGTGAAACCGCGCGGTTCTCCACCATGTGGCTGTCGATGTCGATCGAGTTGTCCTGAAGCGTCTCGCGCGTGCCGCTCGCGAGCAAGGCCGAGAACGGCAAGAGCCCCTGAACGAGCACCACGCACAAAAGGGGCACGAGCAGAAGCTGGGCGATGGTGATCGTCCGTTTCCTCATGTCCGTGCCCCCTTCCCTGATGTTGTGTCCGGCGAACGTGCCGCTATTTCGATTTCGCCTGGTCGAGCGCAGCCACGAAGCTGTCATACCACGCGTCGAACGCCGCGTCCGTCACGTAGGGCGCCACGGCGTCGTCATGCGATGCGCCACCTTCCATCGCCGAGACGACGGCGGCACGGTCGGCCTTCGCCTTGTCGGACAGGTTGTAGTCGAGCACCTTACGCACCGCGTAGCCGTTCGACGAGGCCGCAGGCGTGTAGAAGGTCGTGCCGTCGAAGGAATCGAACACACTCGCGAGCACGTCGTGGGCCTTCGGGGCGATGGAGATGTTCTGGTCGGAAACCACCTGATCGAGCGCGGCGGTCGAGTTCGCTTCCTTCAGAACCGGCAGGTACGCGGAGTCGCACACGAAGCGCAGGTTGTTCTCCTTCGCGGTGAACCACTTCAGAAACTCGCATGCCGCGTATTCGTGCTGGTCGTCCGACTTCGTCACGGCCATGGACGCGCCCTGCTGCACCTGGGTGCGGTTCGTGCCCTCCATGGAAGGCGCCGGCACGACGAGGTAGTCGATCGGCTTCGCGCCGTCGTCGTCGATGACCTGATCGGGGAAGTACATCGCAGAGGAGGTGGAGCCCGTGTAGGCGATGAGGTCGCCCGTCTTCATGTCGTCGGAGCGGAACTTGCCGATGCTCGTGAAGTACCCGTTCACATACGGAACGTAGTAGCAGTCCCACAGCTTCTTGATCTTGTCCTTGTCGACGTTCACCACGGCCTTGCCGTCTTCGGCGGAAAGCAGGTCGATGCCCATCTGCTTCATGGCGATGACAAAGTAGTTCGACATCGAGTCGCGGCCGTAGAACGCCTTGCCGTCGCCCGCGACGTCGGGCGTCTGCGCGTCGGTCCAGTCGTAGTAGCGCTTCGCGACGTCGGCGATGCCCTCGAACGTGGAAAGCTCGTCGGTCGTCGTCCCCGTCGCCTCGGCGAAGGGCTCCCAGTCGGTCTTGTCGACCA